>CAJUII010000003.1:62339-92218 GCA_910586405.1 uncultured Lachnospiraceae bacterium | reverse complement strand
GAAACATCTCTGGAGGAAATATCAAGGTCAGCCATAAAAACGGACTTCCTAAATTATAAAAACTAAAAGATCCAATAAAATCAGAACCCAGATCAATTGACCAGTTATAAAAGACATTCCCTGCCTTGATTTCACGATTCACAAACATATTAAATGCCAACTCTTGTGCATCAAAATCATTAGACAGAGAAAATAAACCATTACTATTCAACAGAAATGGAGCAAATGCCACAAATGCAATAAACCAATTGATGAACACCGCTTTCATTGCATTTTTATTTATTTTCATCCTTACACCTCATATCATCCATCTCGTTCCTATCCATTCCCAAGTACCTCGTCCAAAACGCCAGTGTTCTCAACTGCTTCCCCTCTTCGCGATACTTCTGTTGTACCTTCTTCAATCGAAAGGATATGTGCAGCATCATCCCAAACGTCCGAAGCAAGCAGCTTACAGACTGTCCCACATTCCGCTCTGTAATAAACGCTTTCTTCGCGGCTGCATCATAGTGCATGACTCTCTTTTTCCGGTAAAACTGTACGGTCTTTGGCGATGCCATCTGTACAATCCCCTCTCCCTTTGCTCTCAAAAACAACCCGTTAAAGGTTAAGTTCCGTTTTATTTTAGAGCGCGTCGTATGCTGTATCTCAAAACTCCTGCAATATTTGGGATAACTGAACCGCATATCCAACTGGTCAATCCCTACTGCCTTATACCCTGCTGCCATGATCTGTTGATGCAGCGCTTCCCCGTCCTGCTGCATCAACCACGCTGGACCTTTGAGAAAATCGTTGATACCCTGAAAATACAAATCAATATTTTTGTATCTGTAAAACATGATTTCCTGAATGCAGTGCTTGAACAGCGCGTGATTTAATTTTTTGGCATTATACTCTGGATAATGAAGCGCATTGTCAATCAAAAGATTTCGGATAATATAATATTCCAGAAACGACGAGTACTTATTTTCAAAAGGCTCATGCCATACACAGATCCCATTCATCAAAATCAAATGCTTCATATTGCGCAGACCATACTCCAAATCATCTCCACGGATAAAAATCGGCAGCGGAAGATTCTCTGACGTGACAATATCAATTGGAAAACAGCAATACCACCACGCATTATACTCTGAAAACTCCTCCGTTTCATTGTAAAGACACGCTTCGCACTGACGCAGATCCAGATTCATTTTTAATGGGTCAAGATGACCTGCATTCCACACTGCCCCCGATTCCACTTGAATATATTGTCTATCCAGCCGCAGCATTGCACCGCCTACAAAGGTATCGAGATACTCCTCCTTAAGCAGAGACAACAGCATGTAGGTTTTAACCAACGCTTCCGGTTCTATCACAATATCATCATCCATCAACAGGACATGTGTGATCCGATAAATATCATTGTTCTGCATCATCTCGATCAAATCTCGTGTAAAACCGCCGGCACCGCCCACATTACGATTTGGATAAATATGCACTTGCGGCGTTTGCAGCTCCTCTACCGCTAACGTCCTGCCGTTATCCGCCACAAAAACTTCAACGTGGTCATATAGTGGTGATGACTTGTTTTCTAAGACACAGTCCCGCAAAATTTTTAAGTTTTTCCTGACAAATGCTTCTCGACGATAGGTACAAATCCCAATACCGATTTTCACTTCACGTACTGATTCCTGACAAATGCTGCTACAGTAAGCGCCGCCATAAAAGGTGCTGTCATCGCTCAGCGCCTCAAGCCCAAAGGTGTACATTCCCTTTGCCGTACCGTCCTCAAACGAAAACTCGCACATCTCTCGCACGTCTGTATCAATGATCACCGCACGAATTATCTTCTCATAGATCTCATTGTGTATCTTCTCTTTACTGAGCAGTATCACCTTAAATTTTCCTGATAATTCCAGCTTCAACGTCAGTTTGTCAAGGACTGTATACTTTTTCCATTTTTCGATAGAAAATCCATTAAAATATGTATCAAACCAGACCTTTTCCCCCGTTCGAAATAAAATGGTCTGCCTCTCATTGTCATAAAACAGCATTTGATTACTTCCAAAACCGGACTTTTCCAGTCTGAAATACATCTCTCTTTCTGTACACCGCCCTACCTGCGGAAACAGTATTTTCTGTATCTCCATGTTGATCCTCCGTTCTTCCTATCTCTGCCAATGATGTGTAAACGTACATGGCCCGAATTCGTCATGTACATACTCCCGCACTGTAATCTGCATGAAATTTCTCACATTGTCATACAACTCACCTGCTGGTCCATTGATACCTACATCCAAAAAATACTTACCGGGCAGCAGCATTAACGCATCGATTACAAGAAAAATCTCACCGCTCTCGTCAAGCACTGGCAGCTCGTCGCCTGGCTTAGCATAACAACACCCATAGCAGTACTGCCAGTTATCTTTCACAAAGTCCATATTAAAATTGACGGCTGGATGTACTCGCTTTGTGCGATACGCCATCTTTAGGATAACTTTGTCCCCTGTATCAAAATTCTGACATTCCTGCCAATCCTGATTCAGCAGCGAGATCTCTGTGAAATATACCTCCTGAGAACCATCTCTGCGCGCATCCGGGTGAATCCTGTCCGTAAGTTCCAATAGCGAATGCCTGCGCACATCTTGGCACTGCTCGCGGCTTTTTGTCATGAACTTCCTAAGACGCTCATCCTCCATAAAGTCAAGATAATGCATTGCTACCTGCTTTGGCAATCCATCCTCCTGAACAATTCCACCCTCAATCCATATCAAGCGGTCACAAATTCCATATAATTGTTCCATCGCGTGTGAGACAATGACAATTGTGGTTCCCTGCTCCTTGATCTGGCGCAATCGCTGAAAACATTTTTTCTGAAATCCAGCATCCCCGACGGCAAGAATCTCATCAATCAGCAAAATATCGGCATTGACGTTGATTGCCACAGCAAATGCAAGCCGCATATACATACCCGAAGAATAAGTCCTGACAGGATTGTCTATAAACTCCTCCAATTCTGAAAAGCTGATGATATCTGACAACCGACTGTCGATCTCCTCTCTTTTCAGCCCAAAAATCGTCGCGTTAATGTAGATATTCTCCCGTCCACTCATATCCGGGTGAAACCCGGCTCCGAGTTCAATCAGACTTGATACCCTGCCCTGTACCATCACGTTTCCCGCGTTTGGCTTTAAAATTCTCGTCAACATCTTTAGAATCGTGCTTTTGCCACAGCCATTCTTTCCAATCAAACCAAGCGCCTGCCCTCTGGGAACTTGAAAAGATACATCCTTTATAATTTCACGAATCTCATACTGATTACGACTGGCAAATAATACACGTTCCTTCAGCATCGCTGCCTTATCGGCATACACCTTAAAGTGTTTCGCTATATGCTCTACCCTGATCGCACACTCCCGCTCCATCACAGCTCCTCCGCAAAATTATCACTTAATTTCATAAACACCACCTCGCTGATCACCAGCAAAACAATCCCAAATAAAAAAGCATAGGCCAATTCTGACAAATCAGGCGCTTTCTTCCAATACAAAATTGCATGGTACGCCTCTATGACTGGTGTTATAGGATTTATTTGAAAAATCCATAAAATACGATCAGGAATCATATGGAGCGGATACATGATTGGCGTAAGGTAAATCCATGCCATAAGTATGACTGTGATAATATGTTCCAAATCTTTTAGATAAACAGTTCCCGCAGACACCAGCAATACAAAACCCACCGTCAGCAGATACTCGATGAGCATCACAGGGGGCAGCCAGACAAGTACCGCCAAATGAAGTCCAGCACCGAATACAATACATACAAAAAACACAATCAAAAAACAAAACAACATATTCACAAAATTCGAAGTCACACACGCAACCGGCAGGACTTCCCTCGGAAAATATATTTTTTTAACCATTTCTCCCTGGTAACGCACACATCCCGTTCCTTGACGCAATGACATATCAAAAAACAGCCACGGGACCATGCCTGTGATCATATATACATAAAACTGTTCGAGATCTGTTTGCACAATGACAGAAAACACAATTGTATACACGATCATCTGGCACAACGGATTGATAAATGTCCACAAGAATCCCAATATGGAACCTTTGTACTTTCCTCTCAAATCCCGCCGGACCAAGCTGTATATCATATCCTGATAATCAAAAATTTCCTTTAAGTGTATTCTCATTATGCAGCCCTTCCGTCACTCTTATTTTTAGTTGTATGTAAGTCTTTTTTCTATTATTACGTACGTTTTGTATTGCCGTCCTAGCGATTACCTTCTCATACTGCCAGTCATATCCGTCTCTTTTGATCAACCCAAATATCCAGTTGCGAAAAATGACCCGAATGAATAAATCTGACCAATTGATCCATCGGTCAATCAATCTTCCGTGTTCCATCACATACCATAATCGGTTTCTGATCGCATAATAATCACGCCAGTCATACCTTCTAGGATAACTCCTCACTGTCTCCGTCTGTGTTTTATGGTGTAGTACTGCTCTGGGCACCACGAAAAACTTGCTGAATTGATTGATTCTTATCGAATACTCCACATCGTCATGACAGATAAAATATTCCGCATTGGGCAGTCCAATCTTGTCAATAATAATCTTATCCACAAGCATCCCACAAAAGGAGGCCGTCTCGCACACAAAACAACCGTTCTGATACAAGGCTTCCTTGCAGTTTTTAAACAACAACCCCACTTTGGAAAAATTTTTCCGATGATGTGTGTCAATTTTTCCATCAACCAGCACACAGCCCGCAAAAGCACCGTACTGAGGATTTCTGTCCCTTACTTCCAACAACTGTTCCATATAATCCACACTGATCATCGCATCATCATCGATCAGCAGTACACAGTCAATGCTGCAATTAATGGCATATGCGATTCCTCTCGCAAACCCTCCAGCTCCACCAAGGTTTTGGCTGCACTCAATAATCTGATAGACGCTGTTCTTACGAGACAGTTCTTTCAGATATTGCCGCGTTCCATCTGTTGATGCATTGTTGACAATGATAATCTTCGATGCAGAAACCGTCTGCTGTTCTACCTGCCTGACACATTCACGCAACAACAGTTCCCGATTATAGGTTACTATGACAACCGCATAATCTCTCTTCATTCTGTGAAATCCCTTTCCTGTTGTATACTGCCTACCCTAAGCCACATCCATGTTTTTGTGACTTATGCCACCAATTTACAATTCTCGATTATACCGAACTAATCGGTATAAGTCAATATAAATTACCGATTAAATTAGTAATATTACAATTTCTATCGGTATATGCTATACAAAAAGAGGTACGGCATCATGAATGAAACTTTTATCCGGGAGCGCATCACAGAACTGCGCATCCAAAAAAATATCTCTGAATATAAAATGAGCCTTGATTTAGGCCACAGCAAAAGCTATATCCAGAGCATATCCTCCGGCAAAGCACTACCTTCTATGTCTGAATTTCTCTATATTTGTGATTATTTGGAGATCACGCCAAAAGAATTTTTTGATGTGAATAATACAGAAACTTTAAAGCTGCATCAGCTTTTTCTCTGCGCAAAGGACCTTTCAGCTGAAGATTTAGATGCACTCATCTATCTGGCAAACCGTTTGCAGGACAAATAGAATGTCTGTATACCAAAAAGAGAGTGTCAAAAATTTGCTTGACACTCTCTAAACATATGCTCTATACGCATCATAATTCTATTATTTCCGGTCCATCGGCGGCTTCTGATACAGCCTGCACACCGCAAAGGCTTTTTGATCTATACGATAAATCTATATTTATGCCACAACATACTTTTCAATTCTGGACATAAACTCGGCCCGCTCTTCTAGCTCGGCATGTATGTCAAGAAGAAGCGGCTTTCTGCAATCACAACTCAGCACACCTAGCAGCGATTTGGCATCGAGATATGTATTCCTGCCGCTGATCAGATCAATGTCATACGGCGCACTCCTTGTGATATCTATAAAATCGCGAACTTTTTCTACTGAATCAAGCAAAACTTTTACTCCCATGATAAACTTCCTTTCTTTAATTGACTATTCATATTCTCTCTATCATACATTTCACAAGGCAGCTCAGAATAAGCTGCTACCTTTCATATTATCGCTTATATTCCTACAGTAATCAAGCATGAACTTCTTTTTCTCTGTTTTGGTGTATTTTAATGATATTTAAAATGTATTTTTATACATATATTACATACTCCATGTGTTTTATTGTCTTTTATGCACCGTTATGCATTCTTTTTGCATTATACTGCACATATAGTTTCGTATATAGAGTTTATAGGTTATAGTCAGTTATATGCCTCGCACAAGGATTATATGCTTCCTATGCCGCATTTACCATGTTCCTTTCCGATGTGCCAAGATCGCGTCAATTGCTCTGCGCTGCCAGCTTCTCAAAATGCCGCTCCAAAAGAGCTACAACTGCATCCCGGTCCTCTGGCTTATCCAATATGACACAGGTGCCAAACACATCATCATATTGAAAAATCAGCTTGTAGGGATCGCCCTTGATCATAAACTGCGCATCTCCCTCATAGGGCTGGAAAACCTCCTTCCCCATCTCCTCCGCAACACTCTGCACAAGCCGGCGCACCGGCTCAGATGCCCACCCGATTGTATCAATCGCAATCCAGCCGTCCTCAGTGATCATATTAATCTGATATAACATTGGTCAAAACCTCCTTCTATGTGTCTCTTTGCACGAATTAAAAAAATCGTGCACAAAGAGGCATCACATACACTATGACACCTCTGTCGTTTATAACTCATTTATATTGATATCCGTCACGAATCTTTCGTACATCCAATCTGTATCATTACTTATTTCTGTACAAGATGAACTGCAAAACCGCCAATCTCCTCTTCCATATAAATCGCTGTGAGCTTGCCGTTCTTTACAACTGCCGAGTCCTCTATAAACTTCACATGCTTCACCGACTCGAGATAATTCTTTGCGCGCGCCACACTGTTTGTACCGATTGCGATATGCCCGTTTGCTCCGCGCCCAATCTTCTTCATCGCCTCGACTTCAATCCCTGCAAAGACAGAACTGTTTCCTGCTTTTTTCGTAAAACCAAACAATTCATCGTATCTGGAAGCAACTGCATCCGCCGCTGCCTCATCCTCACAGTTTACACCAATATGTCTAAGCTCAAAGCCGAGCATCGTCCTGACTGCCTCCTCTGTGAGCGACTGGATCTCATCATACTTTCCGGCTGCCACAAGGTCCTTCTGGACCATCCATGAACCGCCGCACGCAATGATCTTATCAAATGCAAGGTACGCACAGATATTCTTTGCAGAGATGCCGCCTGTCGGCATGAATTTCATCTGTGTATAGGGCGCTGCCATAGACTTAATCATATTCAAGCCGCCTGCTGCCTCTGCCGGAAAGAACTTGACCACCTCAAGCCCCAGCTCAATTGCCTGCTCTACATCAGAGGGATTTGATGTGCCCGGTGTCACAGGAACACCTTTATCGATACAGTACTTTACCACCTTGGGATTTAATCCAGGGCTTACGATAAACTTCGCACCTGCATTGACCGCGCGGTCAACCTGCTCTGTCGTGAGTACGGTGCCTGCGCCAACCAGCATTTCAGGAAATTCACGCGCCATAATCCGAATAGACTCCTCGGCTGCCGCTGTTCTGAACGTAACCTCCGCACAGGGAAGTCCGCCCTTGACCAGCGCCTCTGCCAGAGGCTTTGCATCCTTTGCATCATCCAGTACGACAACAGGCACAATGCCTATTTTACTGATTTTCTCCAATACCTCGTTCATACTTTTCCTCTTTTCCTTGTTATGATATTCGCATACCGTTTTATTGAGGCTGTTTGCCAATGTAAGCAAGGATTCCGCCATCAACATACAGTATATGTCCATTTACGCCATTTGATGCTTCCGAAGCAAGGAAAACAGCAGGTCCGCCAAGCTCATCCGGCTGTAACCATCTGTTTGCCGGTGTCTTTGCACAGATAAAGGTATCAAACGGATGTCTGCTTCCATCCGGCTGACGCTCGCGCAGCGGCGCCGTCTGCGGTGTCTCGATATAGCCTGGCCCGATGCCGTTCCACTGGATATTGAATTCACCGTATTCAGAACATATATTCTTTGTAAGCATCTTTAATCCGCCCTTTGCGGCTGCATACGCAGATACCGTCTCACGTCCAAGCTCTGACATCATAGAGCAGATATTGATAATCTTGCCATGTCCCTTCTTGATCATGGCAGGAATCACTGCCTTTGATACGATAAACGGCGCAT
Source organism: uncultured Lachnospiraceae bacterium (assembly GCA_910586405.1). GTDB lineage: Bacteria > Bacillota > Clostridia > Lachnospirales > Lachnospiraceae > COE1. Next base: position 83,930 of record CAJUII010000003.1, on the reverse strand, counting down.
TCAGATCGACATCGATAACCTGTCTAAACTCTGCCGCAGTCATCTCGCACATCGGAATTCTCTTGATGATACCTGCATTGTTGACAAGTATATCTATCACGCCAACTTCTTTCTCGATCGCCGCAACCATCTCATTGACAGCATCCTCATTGGTGACATCACATACATATCCATGTGCGTCGATGCCCTCCTCCTTATATGCTGCAATGCCCTTGTCCACAAGCTCCTGCTTAATGTCATTAAATACAATCGTTGCCCCTGCGCCTGCCATTGCTTTTGCGATTGAAAAGCCAATGCCGTAAGATGCACCTGTCACAAGTGCGATTTTTCCTTCCAGTGAAAACGGATTTGTGTTTTCCATGATTCATTTCCTTCTATAATCGATTTTGATACTATGTATTTTTGCGAGAATAAACAACCGTTTGCTGATGCAAAACGTTGTCTATTCCCATGAGATCTGATTAACGCTGTACGCGCCCGGATGCATCGCCGCCCGCAAGTGTCTCGACTTCTTTTCTCGACACTAAGTTAAAATCACCCGGTATTGTGTGCTTCAATGCGGATGCCGCCACACCAAACTCCAATGCCGCCTTGAAGTCCTTGCCATCCAGCAGACCGCAGATCACGCCGCCCGCAAAAGAATCGCCGCCGCCGACACGGTCTACGATGGGATGAATGCTGTATTCCTTAGAGTGATAAAATTCTTTCGTGTCCCTTGCATAAATACATGCAGACCACCCATTGTCAGAGGCTGAATGGCTGACTCTGAGTGATGAGATGCAATACTCAAAGTTATAATCTGCAACCATCTGTTCAAAGATGGACTTATATCCTGCAAGCTCGAGATCACCGCTCGTCACATCTGTATTGCCTGGCTTATACCCCAGCACAAGCTCTGCATCCTCCTCATTACCGATACAGACATCGACATACTGCATCAGGTTTTTCATAATCTTCTGTGCCTTCTCTGAGGACCACAGCTTCTTTCTGAAGTTCAAGTCCACAGAAACCTTCACACCATGCTTCTTAGCTGCCTTTAACGCCTCCTCTGTGAGCACTGCCGCTGTGTCCGATACTGCGGGTGTGATACCTGTAAAATGAAACCAGTCAACCCCCTCAAAAATCTTGTCAAAATCAAAATCTGCCGCTGTCGCTGTCGAGATGGATGAATGCGCCCTGTCATACACAACCTTGGAAGGTCTCATCGAAGAACCGGATTCCAGATAATAAATGCCCAGTCTCTCTCCGCACTTTGCGATATTTGCAGTACCCACACCATACTTTCTCAGCGCTGCGACCGCACATTCTCCCAACTCATTATCAGGAACCGCTGTCACAAAGCTTGCATCATGTCCATAGTTTGCCAGCGATACCGCCACATTTGCCTCACCGCCGCCGTAGTTGATGTCAAACTCGTCCGCCTGGATAAACTTCTCGTTGTTTGGTGTAGAGAGCCTTAACATAATCTCACCCATTGTTACTACTTTTTTTGCCATTTTAATCACTCCTCCATTTATTATCAGCACTCTCAAAAGTGCTGAAGAACACTTCTGAAAATACATTATTTATCTAGTTCTATCTTTTTTCAGCTTTTCTTGTAAGAGCTTACACTATGAATTTTATACTGTTTTTCGTAATAAGTCAACTGTCTTTTCTCGTCTTTTCTGGTCAATTTTAGTCTTTTATATGAAAATGGTTACATTTATAGGTCAATGTTCTACCCGCTGCCTGATTTTTTCAAAAGTTTTCCATCGTCCAATGCGCTCCTGCTGATCCCTGGCAAGCACCTCTATCATAAATCCTCCGATTTCCCAAAAGACCTGTTTTGTCTCCTCATTCATTTTCGCATACTCCTGTATGATCGTATGAATTTTTTTTGCGATCTCTCCTCCTTTCACTTTTTTTAAGTCTGACAGCGTCTTTGCCTCCGTAATTTCTATTATTTTAAACAGGCTCTCAATAAAGTCTCCAACCTGCTCGATCCCCAGCGCAAAAATCCAGTTGTTAATTCGGTCATACAATTCTTTTCGCTTTGGCTTCTGAACTTCTGAACGCTCAAAATGATCTCCCTCCACACACCACGAAAAACAAATGTGCTGCTGCACACCAATCTCCGTACTCTTGATCAGCTCGTAATCTTCCTTCTGTTCCATCAGCATTCCCACAAAGGATTCATCTGGAACAATCTTTAGGATTTTGTCCTTCACGCCGTCATAATCCAGTGTCTCCATAAAATCAGGTCGAAATCCCGGTCCGTCCATATTATATATTTTTCCAATTCTGCTCTTTAATGATTCATCGCAGGTCATTGCCGCGTACACCGCCAGATTTCCGCCCTTCGAATGTCCCCCCAGATAAAACCTAAGACGCCTTTTTCTGGCAAGCAGCCTAGCCACCTGCTCTAGGTATTCTGTGCTTCTGAGTTGAGCGCCCACCGGCGTGCGGTATGCCATATAGAAATCCTCTTTCCATCCGATCAGCACATCGTCTGTCCCGCGAAAGGATACGAATGTATCACCGTTCCCCAAGAGAAATGTCACTGCACAAAACTGTACATCCTCCTCGGCATTCATCTCCTCCACCCAAAAATTTGCCTTGGTATTGCGATACCGGCGAGAAAAAGCCACCTTGTAAAAAAGCTCACGGTTCTTGTCCAACTCCCATTTCACGGATATAAAATTATGCCAGTCCATCCGCTGTGCCACATCACACAGCGCGATCGCTGGCATATTGTCGTCGATTCCGGGAACAATCCCGCCAAATAAAAAATAAGAAAGATGGGAAAATACCAATCCATCAATCTCACAAAATGGTTTCTCCGTAAACGTGAAACCGCCAAATTCATATACATATGAGATAAGATCTCCCATAACTGCCTCCCCGCTGCCGGCGTCCAGATTGTATGGACACCGGCACTCTTTTCACCTAAACAATCAATACAGTTCTCCGTCGTAGTATGTCAATAACAGTCCCACGACATTGTTATACTGGAGCACACCCTCCTCCACACCATTTAATTTCAGCGTCGTATCCATCAGCGTATTCGAGACCTTCTTCACTGTGGAAGTCTTGACAACGGCCTTCTTCTCGACCATCTGCCACTCCTCTCTTGTCAAAAAAACGTTATCGTCCGCAACCGCATCGCGGATTCTCACATGTGTTTGGTACACACTCTGACTTTTTCCAATAGATTCATAAAAATCATTATTGACATAACTGAGCACACTCAGATAACCGCAATACTGCAAGAACGGGTCATCGGCATTGATGCACGCCAGAAAACCAATCAGATTCGCGTCATCCTCATAGATAAAGCCCTTTGTATGTGCAAGCTCATGACAGACTGTCGGAGCCACATTGGTGATATACATGATTGAATTAATGTTTGCTTCCATAGAAAATGGAAAGTAATACCCCATTATGTACTGCTGACTAAAAAACTCGGAAAAGCTTAAGTACTTGGGTGTCACATAAAACCCTGCGAGTTGGTCATATGTTTCCCCGAGCTTCACCATCGCCTGCTGCGAAGCCGCGATCAAGTCCCCGTCATAATAGGCCTCCCCACTGTCATCATGGATGATCTGCTTTTCCAGCTCATTGCATCTCTCCACGATATAGTCTCTCAATATCGCCAGTTCTCTTTTCGTGTATGTCTTTTGGCCTGCCGCCTGCGTCACTGCACGGTCAGAATTGCTGACAACCATCATCTCTGCCGCGTTTTCTTTTACCATATATTTCTCGGAAAAACTAGAACCATGATACAGAATAAAACAGTTCAGCGTCATCACATAACAGACAACCAATGCTGTCCATGCATAAAACCTTCCAAAGCATCCAACAGCTCTCTGAAATCTTTTACGGCAGACTAGATTCACAATCGCGGCGCCGATGCCAAACAGCGTGAGCACCACAGCCAGTATCAGCATAATCTCGCCGACACTAAAGGGAATCTTGCTGGTGAGACGCGCATACGTATTCAACCAGACAGGAAAAATATTCTTGATATACCAATCACTAAAAGCTACACTCTTCCATGACGCAATATTGAGCCCTGCGACGCCCGCCATACCAACCGCAAATATAATTTTGTGCATTTTGACTATTCGGTTCGTGTTTTTTCCATTTTTATCCATATTCTCCCCTCCAGCAAATGCTTTCATCAACAAGTTATTATTCATATTAGCATATTATTATGATGAAAATATAAATAAATTGTGAACATTCGCCAAGAGTGAAAAATACTGTTTATTTCACCTGAAACTGCGCATACCGCGCCGCATCAATACGACTTACATTGGTCTCCATATACACGCCGTTCTCGCGGTACTCCGTGTGGTAGACCACAGCATTATCATTGAGATAGGACACTACATCGCCCCGCTGATATGGGATGATAAATGCACACGCACTGTATCTGCCCGACAGCTTTCCCGAAATCAGCGTCATGAGCGTCTGAATGCCGCTCTGGGATTTTGCAGACATATACAGTTTGTCATCTCCCTGTATTGTGGCAAACTCTCCCATGCCACACAAATCTGCCTTATTGTATACATAAATCATCGGAATCTGTTCTGCACCAAGCTCCTTCAAGGTATCTTCTGTCACTCGGATATGCTCCATATAATTCTCATCCGAATAATCGATCACCTGGATGAGCAAGTCTGCCTCCCGAACTTCCTCCAGCGTAGAGCGGAATGCCTTCACCAGACTGTGCGGAAGATTCGAGATAAACCCTACTGTATCGGACAGCAGGAAATCATTTTCATCGGATGGCGAGATTCTTCTGACTGTGGTATCCAGGGTGGCAAACAGCATATCCTTCTCGTACACATGCTTCTCCTCCTCACCATCATACGCTGACAGCATTGCGTTCATGACAGTAGATTTTCCTGCATTTGTGTACCCCACCAATGCCACTCTCGGAATCCCCGATTCTGACCGCTTTTTTCGTTGTGTCTCCCGCTCTCCTGCGATTTTTTCCAGCTCCCGGCGCATCGTCGTAAGTCTTTGCTCCAGCTTACGCCTGTCCAACTCCAGTTTTTTCTCCCCGGCGCCCTTATTACTCATCGCACCGCTGGCGCCTCCCTGCCTTGACAGGGCGTCATGAAGTCCTACCAGTCTTGGCAGCATATACTGTAATCTCGCAACCTCAACCTGGAGCTTTGCCTCTCGCGTCTTTGCTCTCGCTGAAAAAATTTCCAGAATCAACGTCGTTCGATCCATCACCGGACAGTTTAATTCCCTGCTCAGATTCCTAAGCTGTATGGGCGATAACCCGTTGTCAAACACCACCAAATCCGCCTCCAGCGCCCTGACCATCTCGCCAACCTCCTGCACCTTGCCCGCACCAATATATGTCGCGGTATTGGCGCTTGCCATATTCTGCTCGATGCGTCCCACTGGCTCCATGTCACACGCTTTCACCAGACTGACCATCTCGTCCATGGCAAGATCAAAGCTTTGGTTTTTATAATCGGCTGTAAAATTCACACCTACAATTAATACTTTATCCATTGTTCCCTCCGTATCCTCATTCCTAAAACAACGTATTCTCATCATGCATACGAAGCTTTCATTTTCAAAAAACCACAGCGCGAAATTCCTTTAAAGCGTTGCCATACTCTTATTATAATACTTTCTTGCAGATAATTACACATTTTTCACAACTTTTTATGCTGCACACAAAGAAAGCTTTTTCCGGCAGCAAATTGGGAGGATACTGTCATGAAAAAGCTTTCTTCAAAGGATTACTATATTGAAAAAGAGTTAAGTGAAAAGCATTCACTTGAATGCCGCATTTATAATGCTCATTCGCGATTGAATTATCACGAATCTATAAATAATATACTAAATTGTCTGACAATTGTCAATAGTTTATGTAAATTTTCTTAATTTTATATTCTTTTATTTTCTTATTGACATTATGAGCTTGTTTCTATATAATAATAAATGTCGTTTGGACATACATACCGATATCGGGGTGTGGCTCAGTTTGGCTAGAGCGCCACCTTAGGGAGGTGGAGGCCGCAAGTTCGAATCTTGTCACTCCGATTGAACCAAATCATATGAAATACCGCAGAACTTATGGTTCTGCGGTATTTTTATACACACAGGTGTCCAAAGGAAAATGATCTTTACCAATAAGACTTCCAATCTCTGTGTATTCTGACAAGGCCTTCGAGATAATAATAGTCTCCCCACGTATTGCACTCGTCCACACCGCGGTTTGCGCAGGGATTTTCATCGGATTTTCTCGCATAGGTACCATGCAGCAGCAGTCCATTGGACTGTTCTTTGGAGGTGACTGCACAGTTGCTGCGCAGCGCCAGCAGCAGACGCTTTGCCATATCTTCATAATATTGCGCTTTCTCTCCGGTCATATGTCTGGCCATTTCCAGCATACCGCAGGCTGCAATCGCCGCGGAGGAGGAGTCTCTTGGCTCAGTACTGCCATCATCAAAGTCAAAATCCCAGTAAGGAATCAAATCTGATGGCAAATGCAACAGGAAGTATTCTGTGACCTTCTCAAAAATCTCCTGATATGCCACGTCCTGAATATAGCGGTATGCCATCGCTGAGCCGTAAATTCCCCATGCCTGACCTCTCGTCCACGCTGAACCATGCCTGTGTCCCTGATGCGTCACACCCTTTACAGGCTCTCCCGTCTCAGGGTTAAAAAAGTAGGTATGGTACGTTGAGTAATCCGGGCGCACGATATACTGCATCGCAGTCTTGATATGTGCTTTGGCATGATCTGCATACTTTGCATCTCCCGTGACCTCCGATGCCCAGAACAACAACGGCATATTTAACAGGCAGTCAATGATCAGACGATAGTTGTCTGGCGCGCCAAGCGCCTCATATGTCAACGCAGCTACCTGCCCATAATCCCAGATACTCTCATAATCCAGCCGCGGAAATGCACCCGACTTTAAGATCGAATCTTTGAACTGGAATGCACTTGCGGTGAGAATATCTCGAATATCAGTGCTATCACTGTCCCCTCCTGCCAATTGTGTTCCATCTGGCTTCTGCCAAAATCGGTCAGCATAAGCCATCGCCTTTGTCATGCTCAAAATTCCCGCCGGAACTTCCATTCTATAAATCTCTGCAAGACGCAGCACCTCGAGACAGCATCTTAATACCTCGTTGTGATACATAGGGGACTGTTCCCAGTGAACCCCGTCACTCATCACCTGTGTAGCGAGCTGCTTTTCCAGCCGCTCCAGCGCCAGCAGGGCATATTCCCTGCCGCGCTGACTGGTACTTTCTGTCGTACACTCCTCCAGCATTTTTCCGATGGCAAAAAGCCCGCTGCTCTCCAAGATTCCCCAATTACTCTTCGTGCTAAAGCTCTTTCTGTTCTCCGCCAGATACTGTGCGTGAAGCAGCATCGATTCGGTGAAAGCCTCCAGTACCTCATCCGTTATATGAGGACTTTTGATCATATATCCCATCGCCTTGATCCAGTTTTCTGCCCGAATCCCTGCCTCGATCGTGCGCCATGTCTTTTGCATGGTCTCTGTGGTGATGGCATTTTCCCAAATCCAGTCTGCCATCTGAGAAACAAATGTTTTAACATATCGTTCTCTGCCAGTGATGGCGTATGCCTGTCCTAAACAGACCCAATAACGATGGCGGTTCATCTGATAGACAAACTCCACATCCTTTCCGGGCATATAGGTCCAGTCCAGCGCTTCGCCAAATGCCACGATCTCCGCTGTCTGTTCCATATCCCACGGAAGATTAAAGATAAACTTGTTCTCACACACCTGATCTGCAGTCTCAAGGCGCGCAGCCATCTCTTCCGGCCACCATATTTTTACATATTCTCTGCAAGCCTGTACTTCTTCGTTCGAGCGTCCGTGGTATAATACGAACCTGTCTCTGTCTATCATCACACGCATCATCCTTATTTCTGTTCGTCAAAATCAAACCAATAGATTCCGTTGGGCTCCAGATGCATCTTGGTATCTTTACCATGCCCGTCATAGATCACTGTATCCTGTGGCTCATAGGTATTGTTGACCACACAATACTTTCCAGTCGCCGGATAGTAATTCACTTCAATATTGTCATTCTCACTGTACCAGATCTTCATGCGGTCCTCTTCCCCTGCTGCCCAGAATATAGCGCGGTAAAACAGTCTGGCATTCTCAAAGGAATAAGGAATACCGCTGATATACACACTTCTTCCCTCGCCAAAGGTATTCGCCGCCAGCTGTACATCCTGTCCCTGTGTCCGAATGATTGTTGTGTCCGGCAATGCATAGATATTCTTCATGCCCTCGCCAAAGTCAATATGTTCCGGTCTGTCCTCCGTGATAAAGTGCGGCTGTTCCTTCCAGTTATATTTGTCTGTAGAAAGGCTGAATCCAACCTCCTAGCTTTATCATACGGGAAATGCACCAAGAAATCTATCGGTTATATTTGTCATTTATAGTGAATGAACATTTCTGCAAAAGAAAACAGCCCCAACGGGCTGCCTATTTTTCCCACTGCTGCAATACAGATACAAAAGCAGGAATCAATTGTTTTTTTCTTGATACCAAATTTTTCAATTCAAATTTTTTCTGTGTCTTAGGCAGTTTGAACGCCGTTCTGACCAGCTCTCTTGACCGTTCGCCAAAGCACAAAAGCTCCGTCTTTTCATAGACAATATTTGTGAGCATGAAGAAACACATCTCAACAGGCAGACCTGGCATCTGCTCTTTGATATAGGGCACGAGCTTCTCCTTAATCTCCTCAAGCTCAATGCTGTTCATCGAATTAATCTGTCCAACACTAAATTCAAATCCATTCACTGAGAAATTCTTGTAATCCTGATGGAATATTTCGTCTGCTGACTTATCGCTCAGATTGCTGCCTGCGCCAAACATATCAATCGCAAACTCCTCAATCTCCACACCGCAGATCTCAGAAAGCTTTACCGCCGCTGCCTTATCCACCTCCGTCACAGTCGGTGAATGAAACATCAACGTATCGGAGATGATCGCCGACATCATCAAACCCGCAATATTTTTGGGAATTTCAATGCCCTTTTCCTGATACATCTGATAGATGATCGTTGCTGTACAGCCAAGCGGCTGATTCCTGAAAAATACCGGTGAAACCGTCTCCAGTGTGCCTATCCTGTGATGGTCTATAATCTCTATAATCTCTGCTGCATCGATTCCGTCAACCGTCTGTGAGTGCTCATTATGATCCACCAAGATCAATTGTTTTTTGCGCAGGTTCAACAGCGTCCGCCGTGAGATCATCCCGACATATCTGTCCTCCTCATCGAGCACCGGAAAATCATGATACCGCTTCTTTTTCATAATCGCTCTGATATCTTCTGTCTTATCTGTAATCTTAAATGTCGTGAGCTTCTCGCGCCGCATAAAGTATCCAATCGGCATACTCTGATTGATCAGGCGTGCCACAGTCGCGGTATCATAGGGGGTGCTGATCAGGATACAGTCATGCTCCTTTGCAAAGATTTGAATCGTCTTGGAAATCTTTGCCCCCATCGTGATTACCACACAGGCAGCGCCCATCTCGATCGCACACAACTGTGTCTCATACCGGTTCCCAAGCAGAACCATGTCACCGGGATGTATGTAATCTTCAAGCACATCCGGGTTTGCAGTCGCTATGACCACCTCACCGCTCTCAAAACAGCCGGATGCATCACCCACGACCATCTCCGCATCGATGGTTTCCAATATGTTCTTATAAGAAGTCTTTGCCCTGGACAGTATGCCATTGTCATACACATCCATATAGGCATTGGCGATATCCCCGATTGTAATAATACCTGTCAGTTTATCTTGATTGATGACAGGAACTGTCACATCTCCTCTGTCGCGCATCAAATGCCATGCTTTCTTGAGTGACACATCCTCCGTCACACCCTCCACATCATTCATGTCAATATCCCGCGCATCGGTCATGACATCATGCAGATACACAGGCGGGTCAGCATGAAACGCATTCAGTACATACTGTGTCTCCTGATTTACCTGCCCTGCCCTTGCCGGAACATACTCGCAGGTGTCATCACACTTATTTTTCAGATATGCATAGGCGATTGCCGAACAAATGGAGTCCGTATCAGGATTTTTATGCCCAACGATAAATACAGGCCGCTTTGTCAATTCTAAATTTTCCATTTCTCTCTCCCTCGTATAAAGATTTATATCCTCATAAAATAATCCTACCGACATTATCGTTTAAAGTCAAGCAGTTTGATTATTAATTTTTTCAGTCAATTTTAAGATTGTATATTGAAAATTTAGAATTTTTATGCTACCCTATTAATATATAAATCGCACATCTTTAGGAAAAAGGAATGATGAAATAATGAACTCTTTTCAAAAATACAGTGCATTGGAATGCGAACAGATTGAAAAAATACGAAAAATTGGTGAGCTGTATGGAAATTCTCCTGAATTAAAAGAGGCGTGCAAAGAGACCTATCATCTATATCGTTCTGGTAGAATTTCAGCCGACTGTTATGGTAAAATCTACTCAGAAGCTTTTGATAACTATCTTGGAGTAACCGTTTGATTCTTAAATATCTGCTTTATGTTTTTTGTTCTTCTCTATTTTACAAATCACCAAAATGGGGTATGATAAAATGAAGTCAACTATAACTACAAAGCGCACTAAAATCGATACTATGCGGCTGAAAGATATTATAGCTCAGCTCACAGACATCATCTATATCCAATGCAATGCCAAAGAAAGCAATATCACTGTGATTCTGGATCAATTTACCAATATTACACAAGATGAAATGAATAGTCTTAACATATTTTATCCGCAAGACATAAATGACAAAAATTAAAAGTCTCAGATTTTTCATAAAATCTGAGACTTTTAGTCTGTTCAAAATAATTGTTTGCCTTACTCGAACAGCCGGATACCAGAAGCGTACTCATCAATCACATAATATGCCATATTCTCTTCAATCTTAATATAGACCTCAATGTTCTTGATCGCATCTGCCTTGTGCCCCTCTGCAACGTACGCTGACTTCACCCGATCAATCAGATTACTCATCGCTAAATCTCTGCCGCTCATCTGGAGAACCACCTTCTCTACCGTTGGAGCCTTTGCAGTTGACTTCGTCTTTGTCTCTTTTTCGTCCTTCTTTGCAGTTGTCTTTGTCTCCTTCTCATCCTTTTTCGCTGCTGTTGTCCTTGTTCTCGTTGTCTTTGTCTCAGCCTTCTTTGCAGCAGGTTCTTCTGTCTTTGTCTCAACGGCTGTCTCCTCCACCGGAGTTTCCGCTGCCTCTGTTGTCACCTCGTTCTTCGTTTCTTCCGTTGTTACCTCTGTCGCCTTTGTCTCAGTCTTCGCTGCGCTGACAGATTTTTTCTCTGTTGTCTTCTTTGGTGTTGTTTTCTTTTCTACTGTTTTTCTCACTTCTGACCTCTCCTGCTCTAAATCTTCTAATTTTATTTGCTCCCAAATCCCATTCTGAGCTTCAGGATTTCCAGTGACCTTCATTATGCATACCTCCTCTGATACCTGTATCTGCAAGATTCGATATACAGGCCTCAAACTATGCAAAATTACACACAACAATAGGATATCACATTCATTTGCATATTTCAATTTAAATAGACAAATTTTATGAATTAATTATAGTAATCTACATTTTCCGACACTTGTCATTAATAATTTGTTACAACTTAAATGTACATTATTTGTATAATTTCCAGAATATATGGTAATTCTATTCTCGAGGAGGCGAAAATATGGGTAATAAATTAATTGATGGTATCGCATTGACCATCGCAATCATCGGCGCTGTAAACTGGGGACTCATCGGCTTCTTCGACTTTAATCTGGTCGCTGCAATCTTTGGCAGCATGACATGGCTCTCCAGAATCATCTATGCGCTTGTAGGTGTATGTGGTCTTTATCTGGTATGTTTCTACATGCGGCTTGGTAATGCCACATCGGAGGCATAACACACACAGACATCGACGCTACGTTATGTGCTTGCGGTAAATCCAATTTATCGCGGGCACATTTTTTATGCACGCGGACGTCGAAACGCTCTATGCAGATCGATTCTATCGGTTATAAAAAATCTGTGTAATCGGGGAATCCTTGTCGAGAATCACCGTCTTGTTACCGCCCTTGATCGCATTCTTGAGCGCGTCCAAGCTTCTGGTAAAACTATAAAATTCTGCCTTCATATCTCCATCATATGCAGCAGCAATCTCTCTCATGTATTCTGCCTCACCTTCCGCTTTCAAAATCTCTGCATTTTTATTTGCCTCCGAGAGCATCACTGCCGTTTCCTTATCTGTCGTATTTCGGATTTTCTGTGCATCTGAATTACCCTCTGCGGTGTAGGTCGCCGCGATATTTTCACGCTCTGAGATCATGCGCTCAAACACGGCATTTTTGTTGTCCTCCGGCAAGTCAAGAAGCTTGATTTCGACAGTGGTGATCTCAATCCCATACTGGTTGATGCCTGTGACATTTTCTTTGATCAGATTGGTCAGCTTCTGACCTCTCGCCGCGATGATATCGGACTGCGTCATGCTGCTGATCACATTTTTGATCGAATTATAAACTGCTACATTGATTCTTCCCTCTGCATTCTGTCCCGAGGTATTGAGCGTCTGCGCAAAAACCTTTGGGTCTGTGACACGCCATAACACAAAGCTATCGACAATCATCGACTTCTTATCCTGCGTGATAACATCTGATTTAGCAATATCATAGAGCAGCAATTCTTTTGTGACCGTATCCTTCTCCTGTATAAACGGAATCTTAAAATACAGTCCTGAGTCCGATATAACCCGCTCAATCCTGCCAAATTCCCGCACCAGTCCATACTGGTTTTCCCTGATGATAAATGCCGAGTTGAACAGCACCACAAGCGCTGCCACCAACAGCACTCCGCCGAGTGCCCTGCTAAAATTTTTCTTCATGTTCTTCCTCCATGCTGACCTGTGTTTTACGGTGTATCCTGTGTTTCCTGCGCCTGTTTGTTGTCGGTGATATCCTCTAGCTGCAATTCATCGAGATACAGTGTCTTGTTCAAGTCACCGCTGCCGTCGTCAATAATCAGCTTGACGCCCGGCAGAACCTCCTCCATCGCCTCATAGAACATCCGCTGTTTGGTGAGGACTGGATTTTTCTGATATTCCGCGTACATCTCATTAAATCTCGCCGCCTGCGCGATACCTTCATTCACACGCTCTTGTCTTGCCGCCTCTGCATCCTGTGTGATCTGGTCAGCCTTCGCACTCGCCTCTGGAAGCTTTTCATTCCTGTATTTGTTTGCATTGTTGATCGCAGTCTCCTTGCCTTGCTTTGCAGTCTCAACTGCCTTAAAAGCCTCTATGACCTCCTCGGTAGGCGGCTCTGCATCCTGCATAGAGATATTGACCAGCATCAGACCGATATCCTGCTCCTCTAGCTTCTCGACGATCATTTCTTTGATTTCAGCCTGAATCTTGCTCTTTCCTGTTGTGATCACATCATCTACCACGTAGTTGCTGATGATATTTCTGATACAGGACTGTGCGATATTTTTGAGGATCTCCTTTGGCTGCTGAGAATTGTATAGGTATTTCACCGGATCAGATACCTTGTACTCCACATAAAAATCCACATTGACAAAATTAAAATCCGATGTGATCATCAGCGACTCATCATCAATCTGCTCCTGACTGGCATTCTCCTCGCTGCCAGAACGGTATCCGATCGGAAAGCCCAAAATCGTCGTATTAACCTTTGTCACCCGCTGCACAAAAGGTATCTTAAAATGCAGCCCAGAAGTCACCACGCTGCCCGCATTGCCAAAGGTTGTCACAACGCCCTGCTCCTGCTCTCCAATCGAATAGACCGACTCCAAAGCCAGCACCGCAAGCACGAACAAAATCGCAATACTTGCCGCCAGTCTGCCAAATGAATTGTTTTTATTGTTTTCACGCTGTGTTCCCCGCCCATTTTCAGAGCTGTTTCCGGGTTGAAATTCCCTAAAGTTTTCTGCCATATTATCCTCCATGCCGCCCTAGGCGGTTTTCAGTGCTTTACTATTTCTGCTTTAAGATCTCGAGCAGATACCGCCACATTCTCTCCGTTGAGGAGATGCTCAGCCGCTCTTCTGTCGTGTGGATATCATAAATATTGGGACCAAACGACACACAGTCCAGACCGGGAATCTTTGCGGTCATGATACCGCACTCAAGCCCTGCATGGAGTGCTTCCACCTGCGCCTCCTTTCCAAACATTTCCTTATAGATTCGAACCATATCCGCTCTTAACTTAGAATCTGGATCAAACTGCCAGCCCGGATATTCCCCATGTGTCTCTGTCGAGCCGCCAAGCAGCTTTGTCAAGGTCTGTACCTGAAGATTTACCTTGTGCTTAGCGGTCTCAATCGCGCTGCGAATCGCTGTACTCGCGACCACCTCCTGCTCGCATGTCCTGAGAATCCCCAGATTCAAGGATGTCTCCACAAGCCCCTCGATGTCAGCGCTCATCGCCATCACGCCGTTTGGAAAGAGTGTCAAAAAGGACAGGACGCGCGCTGTGCTGTCCGCATCAAACACACCTTGTTCCGGGACGCTCGTCTCTGCCACTCGTATAAACAATCCCTTTTCTTTCGATTGGTTCTCATTTTTCTCTGCAAGCTGAATATTTTCAATGCTGCGGATAAACTCGTCTTGTTTTCCCTTGTCAAGACACACGACTGCGCTTGCCGTGCGCGGAATGGCGTTGTCCTTCTCGCCGCCGCCAATCCGTACTAAATTCAAAGGAATCCTGTTTTGCACCTGCTGTAAAGTCAATCCCAACAGCTTGATCGCATTGGTGCGCTCTTTGTTGATTTCAGTGCCGGAATGCCCGCCAAGCAGACCGCCGACTGCCACCTCCAGATAAATCCCCTGCGGTGCCTGTTCTCTTCTCACAGGAATATGACAGTCTGTCCGCATTCCGCCGGCACAGCTTGTCAGCAGAATGCCCTCCTCCTCCGAGTCAATATTGAGCATTCTCCTTGCGCGGAGCATGGAGAGATCAATCGCTGTCGCGCCCTCCATTCCCGTCTCCTCATCGGTGGTGATGACTGCCTCAATGCGGGGATGTGCTATTTCTTCGGAGTCAAGCAGTGCGAGAATATACGCCACGGCGATACCGTCATCACCGCCAAGGCTTGTTCCCTCCGCATACACAAAATCTCCCTCCACCTTCAAGCGCAGCGGGTCTTTCTCCATATCTATATCACAGTCCTTTTTTTTCACTGCGACCATATCCATATGTCCCTGTAAAATAATGGGGGCTGTCTTTTCATATCCTGCCGATGCCTCTTTTACAATAATAATATTATTGCTGGCATCCCTGATATGAAACAAGCCCCTCTCCTTAGCAAATTCAGCCAGATAACTGCTGATTCCATCAAGATTTCCCGAGCCATGCGGAATATTGCAAAGCTCTTCAAAATAATAAAATACTTTTTTGGGTTCCAAATTCTCCAATACGCTCATACTGATTACCTCGTTTTTATAGTCATTATTTTCCTGCCAAAGCCAATTTCCAAAGGCTTTCGCTTTCATTTACTATACCAGACAATTGACAGATGGTAAACTTATTTGATGTTTTCTTAACAAACTTTTTATACCCTGTTGTCTGTAGTCTTGCCTAAACGCTGCCAAAATATTCCAAATGGTTACAAAAAAGAGCTATCTCATGAAATTGTTCCTCGAAACTTTTCATGATGATAACCCCTTTGTAATCATACGCTATTCTCGATTATGCGCTCTTCTTTGCAAGCTCTGCAAGTGTCTTGAAGCCCTCGGCATCATTGACTGCCATCTCTGCGAGCATCTTTCTGTTGATGTCAATGCCTGCAACCTTTAATCCGTGCATCATCTTGCTGTAAGACAAACCGTTCATTCTTGCCGCTGCGTTGATTCGTGCGATCCAGAGTCTTCTGAACTGGCGCTTTCTCTCTTTTCTGCCGGCATAAGATGAAGCCAGCGCTCTCATAACGGACTGTTTTGCAACTCTGTACTGCTTTGATCTTGCGCCTCTGTATCCTTTTGCAAGCTTCAATACTCTGTTATGTTTCTTCTTTGCGTTTAAACCGCCTTTAATTCTTGCCATTTTCTATATCCTCCTAACAAATATTCAATCACTGTACCGTTTCTTACAAATACGGTAAGATCTTCTTCATGTTCTTAACATTGGTTGCATCTGTGATCGCAGCCTTTCTAAGATTTCTCTTTCTCTTTGCGGTCTTTTTTGTCAAGATATGGCTCTTATAAGCTTTCGCTCTCTTTAACTTACCCGTTCCTGTTACTTTAAAGCGCTTTGCAGCCGATCTGCTGGTTTTCATTTTTGGCATAACTGTTTCCTCCTATACTTCAATATTGATTCTATCTTTTAACTGACCTAAGCCTGCTATCCCTGATAACTGCTTATCGTTTTTCAGCTAAAAACATTGTCATACTTCTGCCTTCCACCTTTGGCTCTTTCTCCACCACTGCGATATCACTCAGACTCTCGCCGAAATCAATGAGAATATGTTTGCTGTTCTGCATGTGTGCCATCTCGCGCCCCCGAAACCGCAGCGTCACTTTTACTTTGTCGCCTTTGGTGAGAAATTTGCGGGCAGCATTTACCTTTGTGTTCAAGTCATTAGTGTCGATATTTGGAGATAAACGAATCTCTTTCACGTCAATTACTTTCTGCTTTTTCTTTGCTTCCTTCTCTTTCCTTGTCTGTTCATACTTGAACTTTCCATAATCAACAAGCTTACACACAGGCGGCTTTGCCGTGGGTGCTATTTTTACAAGATCGACGCCTGCCTCCTCCGCCAACCTCATCGCTTCTCTGGAGGACATGATGCCAAGCTGCTCTCCATCCTCTCCGATCACGCGCACCTCTCTGTCTCTAATTTGTTCGTTAATCATTAAATCGCTAATAACCTTACACCTCCATAAAATAATCATAAGAAAATATAATAAATAGTATAAAATAGTAAAAAGTGGATAATCGCAGGATTATCCACTTTGTTTTCTATTTTTATCCAATATATGCGCGTAAAAAACATAATAGAATAAAATCAAAATCATAAACGCCTATAAGCCCGATTGCCATAGGGTGAGAGTGGATACTCTGCTTTCCTGTATTGTCTGAGCCGCCTCAAACATGAATACTTTACCATAGTATCTGCTCTCTGTCAATTACTTTTTTGGAAATTGTAATATATAATATACGCTATTTTGATTGAGGAATGAATTTATCCATGCTATAATAGGACTGTATAATTGAAAAGGAAGTTTGGATGCGATTTGGATGCCCTCTAGTCTTACGAAAGAGGGTGGTGCCCATGAGCATAATGGAAGTTTTGACATTATTGCTTGTTGTTTTTACGGCTCTGTCTTACATCGACAATCAATCGAGTAGGGGAATGACCTTCTCCCTACTCCCGCGCCGGGCGTCCGTCAGCTTCTGCTGACATTGTTCCTTTGGACGCCCGTGTGCATAAAAAGAAATAGCATCCCACCAGCCAAAGTGAATGCTATTCCTTTCATATAGTATTTTACTGAGGGCATATCGGAATTTCACGTCCGATAAACCTTTCTGATTAGATTATACACCGGAGCCGCCTGTTTTGCAAGCGGCTCTTTTACAGTGATTCTTTTTTATTTCTCGCGAAATGTCGCGCAGAGTGTCTCGCCGCTCGTGCCTGCATGATTTCCCTTGATATCTACATGCTCTGCACTGCACCGGTAATCCGTGTTGTAGATACATTTGACTGCCTCACAGTCGATGCTGATCTGCTGGCTTGGATGAGAAACAGCGCTTGTAAAACTGTCTCCGCTTCTTTTATGAAAGCTCTCACAGCATGTATCTTCACAGTCACAGGAATGCTTGCCGCCCACCATGATATCGCCTTTACAGCAGCAGTGGTCCTTATTATAGGTACAATTACATACGCCACAGGTTAATTCAGACATAATTACCTCCTATTTGTCAAAGTCTTTATTCTGTACTTGCGGCAACTGCCGCCAGAAGTACAGTTCTCACACAATGAACTTCGAAACTGCACAGTAAAACTATCTGCATAATAGAACAAACTGCGCAGTTCCTTACGGTTAGTATGCCTGACTTAAACGTGTGTTATTCTTGATTTTTTTGATTTTTTGTCAACCCGTTATTTTTCTTCTGACGGCATCTCCTCGCGGATTGTCTTGTTTCTGATTTCCTCTGTGATCTCTGCGATAAAGTTATCAAGAGACTTTACACCCTCGTCGCCCGCAAAGCGGCTTCTGACAGACACCGTGTGATCTGCCTCCTCCTGCTGCCCGACCACAAGCATATATGGGAGTTTATCCAGTCTTGCCTCGCGAATCTTAAAGCCGATTTTCTCCGAACGGCTGTCAACGGTCGCGTCAACACCTGACTTTTTCAGCGCCCTGCATACCTCCTGTGCATACGCCTCATACTTGTCTGAAATCGGTAGGACACGCACCTGCTCCGCACACATCCATGTCGGAAACTTCCCTGCGTATTTCTCAATCAGCCATGCAAGCGTGCGCTCATAACAGCCCATAGACGTTCTGTGAATGATATATGGGCGCACCTTGTCGCCGTTCTGGTCAATATAATACATATCAAACTGTTCTGCAAGCAGTGCATCCCACTGAACCGTAATCATAGTATCTTCCTTGCCATACACATTCTTCGCGTTGATGTCCACCTTCGGCCCATAGAATGCCGCTTCCCCGACATCCTCCACAAACGGAATGTCAAGCGCTGTCAGAATATCCCTGATATGCTGCTCTGTCTCATTCCATACTTCCGGCTCGCCGATATACTTCTCTTTGTTTTCCGGGTCCCACTTTGACAGATGATATGTCACGTCCCCGTTGACCCCCAGCGTTTCCAAACAATATTTTGCGAGTGCAAGACATCCCTTGAACTCCTCCACCATCTGATCCGGTCTGACGATCAGATGTCCCTCGGTAATCGTAAACTGGCGCACTCTGGTCAACCCGTGCATCTCTCCTGAATCCTCATTTCGAAACAGCGTAGAAGTCTCACTGTATCTGCATGGAAGGTCACGGTAGGACTTCTGGGTATTTTTATATACATAGTACTGGAACGGGCAAGTCATCGGGCGAAGCGCATACACTTCCTTGTCCTTCTCCTCATCTCCAAACACAAACATGCCTTCTTTGTAGTGATCCCAGTGTCCTGAAATCTTATACAAATCAGATTTTGCCATCAGCGGTGTCCTTGTCCGCATATAGCCCCACTCGTTGTCCTCCAAATCCTCAATCCACCGCTGAAGCTTCATGATCATCTTGGTTCCCTTCGGTGTGAACAATGGAAGTCCCTGCCCGATGACATCCACCGTGGTAAATAATTCCATCTCGCGCCCAAGGCGGTTATGGTCGCGGCGCTTTGCGTCCTCCATCCGCTCCAAGTGCGCTGCAAGCTCTTCTTTTTTATTGTAAGCTGTTCCATAAATGCGCTGCAAACGTGCCTTGTTTGAATCGCCTCTCCAATACGCCATCGAGGACGATGTGAGCTTGAATGCTTTCACGCCCTTTGTATTCATCAGATGTGGTCCCGCGCACAAATCAACGAAACCGCCCTGATCATAGAAGCTGATCTCGGCATCCTCCGGCAAGTCCTGTATGAGCTCTACCTTGAAGGGTTCTCCTTTTTCCTCCATATATTGAATCGCCTCTGCCCTCGGGAGTGTAAACCGTGTAATCTCATGACCTTCCTTGATGATTTTTTTCATCTCCGCCTCGATTTTGTCCAAGTCTTCTCTGGAGAATGGCTCGGAATCAAAATCATAGTAAAACCCATCGTCAATGGCTGGTCCGATGGTCACTTTTGCATTTGGAAACAGGCGCTTTACTGCCTCCGCAAGCACATGAGAAGCCGTGTGCCTGATGACATAGAGTGCTTTGGGGTCTGTCGCGGTGATGATATTCAGCTCGCAGTCGCCCTCAATCTCAGTCCTCAAATCCACCAGCTCACCATTGATTTCACCCGCACACGCCACGCGTGCAAGTCCCTCGCTGATATCCTTTGCAATGTCGATAATTGATTTCGCTTCACTGTACTCTTTTACAGAGCCGTCTTTTAATGTAATCTTCATGTTGATCTCTCCTTTTTGATATCCGATTATTCTGTCTCGTTGTTTATTGCCTGTCTTTCTGCGCACCAATCATCATATCATCTGCTTTATTTCCGCAGCCGTTTTTCGAACCGATTGTATTGTTGCTCAGCACGCATATTCTGCCGCTTTTTACCGGTGATAACAAAAATCCAATCAGGATTCCCACCACAAGGCATAACACAGGTAATAAATACTCTTTGTAATTTGTTTTGATTTCTTCCATAGTGATTCACTCCTTTTTTATTTCTTTATTTTTTGCTTTTTTGTTTTTCCACGTATCCATCTTCTCCGCGGATTTTTTTGAACTGCTCCAGCACTTCGCTGTCATAAGACCCAATCTGTATATCCGAATAAAATTCACCTGTTCTGAGCCATGCGATCGTCTTTGTATCCTGATTCAGCATGACAGCACAGTACCGGTTATAATACCCGTCGAACCGAACAAAGAGCGGTTGAAAAGACTCCTCCAGCAGTTCTGTGGCATATAATTCTCTTGCGGGATACCCTTTGATCTGATAGGCACTGCTAACAGGCATTTTGCCAATCGCTTCCATCGCAGCGCTTTGAAGCATCATCTCACAGAAGGATTCCATACAGTACTCATACTCCCAGCCCGAACCCGGCACACTCTCCTCCCACAACATACTGTGCGGCCTGGCAAGGTCAATGCCAAGGTATACTTTCTTGCGCTTTCCATGGCAGAGCACCGCCAGCACATTGTCCTTGATAAACAATTCCTCTGGCTTTAACAGACGGCGCTTGCTGCCTGTCAATACATAATCCTTATCCACTGCCAGATACAGTGCCCTGACCATATCGGGCAGCCTGACGCCCAGCCTTTTCTCTGCGGTTTCAATGTCTTTTTCCGCCGTTTCACATTTCTGCAAGCCAAGCATCTGAGAGGCGGTCTCCATAAATCTGACCATGTTTTCAATCTCTTCCCGGCAGTTTGCGTGATTCTGATATACCTGCGGCGGTTTGTCGCCGCGACGCTCGTTCAATACCTCATCCCGAAAATATTCGCCCTCAAAGACCTTTCTTCCCTGCATATCCACTGTGTATTCTCCGTACATGGTCCCCTCCTTAGACGTGAATAAAATGGTGTACATAAGAAAATCCCATGCACTACATTCCTGTAATGCATGGGACGTGTCAACGCGGTTCCACCCTGCTTGCCTGTCTCAATCTACACAATACCACTATAAAACAGACCGCTCATTGATTATAACGGAATCACCGGACTGGATTGGAGTCACTCCGAGGTAGTTTTCAGATATCTCCTGCAAGAGCGCTTTCAGCACAGACGGCGCTCCTCTCTGATACATTACAATACCTTACTCGTCTCATCATCGTTTTTGTGTCATTTATTTTTGATATTCTTATATTATCCCTAAAAATTCAATTTGTAAAGACCTAATTTTCAAAAGCTTTTATAAAAA
>CAJUII010000003.1:60292-62239 GCA_910586405.1 uncultured Lachnospiraceae bacterium | reverse complement strand
AAAAACGCCTTGATACATTCCCCATTTTTCGAGCGGTCTAACACAGCATAGAAAATAAAGTCAAAATACTGACCCATTCCTTCCTCCTCTAACAGCGCTTTCCACCATGCTGCAATCAGCTTGGGGTCATTGCGGAATACACCGCAGCCGTAAGCGCCCAGCACGAGATTCTTCGCACCCTGTCTGGCAAAGACTGCCAGTGCCAGCTTCATTCTCCGCCGCATGACGCGCTCTGCCTCCGCGCTGTCCTCACCTTTTAACAGCACCTGTCCCATATTGACCGCGGGCAGGGTCAGCACAGACGCCTTGAAGGGCTTTTCCACCAGTTGAAACCTGCCATCTCTAAAAAATACAACGTCCGGCGAATAGATGGCATAGTTTGTGTACATCATGGAACGCTGTGCGCGGTTCTCCCGATAGTACTCCTCATGGGCTGTCAAAGTCCTGTACAGGATACTGGATGCCGCCAGACTCTCCTCCTGCGCCATCGCGCCATTGATAAATCCGCCGCCCGGATTTTTGGCGCTTGCAAAATTCAGCACGCCGATGTTCTCTTTTCCTTCCTCCGTAAGTCTGCGTACCGCATCC
Organism: uncultured Lachnospiraceae bacterium; assembly: GCA_910586405.1. Lineage (GTDB taxonomy): Bacteria > Bacillota > Clostridia > Lachnospirales > Lachnospiraceae > COE1. The sequence continues at coordinate 61,651 of CAJUII010000003.1, read as the reverse complement.
ACCGTAGAAATATTTTCCGCGCAGGTGAGAACCTTTGCTGTGCCGCCGCATTCGCTGTACGCCTCGAGCAGTTCCTCCGCCTGCTGCGGCGTAATCAGGAAACTACTGCGCACAGCTTCCTCCAGCTCAGAATGAAGATCTATCGTTCTGCCCTCATATTGATAAGCTCCTTGTTCCATAATTGCAAGCGTCTGTCTTGCTGTTGCTTTTCTATCCATAATTATAATCCTTTCATTTGAACACAATCGCTAATTATGGATTATCACAACTATTTATTTTTGCCGCAGCACTTTTTATACTTCTTGCCGCTTCCGCAAGGACATGGATCATTCGGGTAAATCTTTGAGTCTTTTACAACGGTCGTCGATGCCTTTTGTTCTTTGTAAAGCGTTTTTCTTGTCTCCGCATCAAAGATCGTATTCCACTCCTCGAGATTGTACAGCCAGTCTGCCTCCGCTGCCACCATGTTCTTGTATAAAAGTGTCTTGTCAAATCCAAGACTTACCTCGGTATCCTCGCTCATCTCCTCAATCGGATTCTCTGTCTTTAAGCTCTCATTGATACCGTCGAGAAAGCCTGTCATCGTCATGATATCCACATTATATTTTTCTGCCAGCTCTTTTACAGTCCCCCGCACCTCCTCGTCGGGATTTACCAAAAGCTGTTGATAAATTTCTTTTTCTTTCTGAAAATAATCAATCCAAAGTTTTTGCAGCGTATTCTTATCTGTCTGCTCATTGTATGCCATCCCTCGCCACTGGTCTAATAAAGTCTTTTCTTCTGCCATGATCTCTAACACCCTTTCGTTTTTTACCTTATATTTTTAGATATTTTTGTACCGTCATGAAATCTGCGGTATATCTTACATGATAATGTTGTCTGTGGTTCTCTGCTACGCCTTTTTCGTACTTACACAGACAGTAACAGTATATACTAAACTTTATGGAAAGTCAAAGGTTTCTCCTTTGCTTTTTATCTTGCTTTTTTCCAGCGGAAAGACTATAATCACTTCTATAAATCTCGCTGTACGCCGCTTTATCAAAACCCCCGCAGAAAGGTCAGGTATTGTATCATGAAAAAATCCCCCAGACAACTCATTGCCATTGCTGCGCTGGCTGCCATTGTGCTGCTGGTCACTGCGTTTGTCATCTCTGCCTTCACCGCAGGTCCGGGCGAAGCCGGAAACCGTTTTATGGCGCTTTTATTTGGCATTATTTCGGTTCCGCTGCTGGCATGGCTTCTGCTATTCTGCGTTGGAAGAATGCAAAACAAGCACACCATCGCCGAATTTTTCCCTGAAAAAGAAAACAAAGCCCATGGCACTGACATAAAGAATGACAAAAAATAGTTGTAACTGCC
>CAJUII010000003.1:21568-60192 GCA_910586405.1 uncultured Lachnospiraceae bacterium | reverse complement strand
AAAACAAAGCCCATGGCACTGACATAAAGAATGACAAAAAATAGTTGTAACTGCCGAGGAAGCTGTCTCCTTCCGCGGACAGAGACCCCGATGGCATCAAATCGAAAGCCGCTTAAAATATTCTTGACGCGAAATGCAGAAACGTTTATGATAAATACCGTATTATAATATTTTAACAAAGGAGTATTTATTATGAAAAAAACATCAAACAAGAAACACCAGCTCTTATTATGCTGCATGATGCTGGTTCTGTCCATGTCATTTCTGACAACCGGCTGCGCCGGCACTTCAAAACAGGAACCCGTTTCCACACCTGCTTCTGAGCCAGCTTCTGACGCAGAGGCAGCACCAGATACAATACCTGCAACGGAAATCGCTTCTGAGACAGAGAGAACGCCTGCGACAGATGCGGCGCTCAATGAGGCAGATACCTCTGATGTCACTGTATTAGGCGAGGGCAGTGTTTCTTTTCCGTTTACTGTTGTAGATGGAGAGGGAAACACAACTCAATTCGAGATTCACACCGACAAAGAGACAGTGGGACAGGCACTGTTAGAACTTGAATTGATTGCCGGAGACGACAGCGAATACGGACTGTATGTAAAAACCGTCAACGGCATCACGGCAGACTATGACACTGACGGGAAATACTGGGCATTTTATATTGATGAGGAGTATGCTGCATCAGGCGTTGACACCACCCCCGTCACCGATGGCAGCAGCTACGCATTTAAAATAGAATAAACATGAAGCCTACAACCAGAGAACTTGTCATCTTTGCCATGCTCGGGGCTGTCATGTACGCTTCGAAGGTCATCATGGAGTTTGCACCAAATATTCATTTGATTGGTGTATTTACGATTGCTTTCACCGTTGTCTACAGAAAAAAGGCACTGTATCCCATTTATATCTATGTCTTTCTGACAGGTATGTTTCACGGTTTTGCAGCATGGTGGGTCCCTTATCTGTATCTGTGGACACTGCTGTGGGGTGCAGTCATGCTTCTTCCGGCAAAGATGCCAGTAAAGGTTCGTCCCATCGTTTACATGACTGTATGCGCTGCACACGGCTTCTTATACGGCACGCTGTATGCCCCGGCTCAGGCGCTGCTGTTCGGACTGAGTTTTGAGAAAATGATTGCATGGATTATTGCCGGCCTGCCGTTTGACTGCATTCACGGCGTCAGCAATTTCTTTTGCGGGATTCTGATTATGCCTGTCATTTCTGTACTGCGGTTATCAGAACACCATATAAAACAAGGAATCGAGTAGGGGAAAGATTTTCCCCTACTCGATTTGTGTAATGCCCGTGATATCAGAATCAATCACAAGCGAATAATTCGTATAATACACGACAAAACCCGGCTTGGAACCATTTGGCTTCTTGACATTTTTCTTCTGCGTATAGTCAATTTCTACCTTCTCTTGTCCCCTCGCCTGAGAATAGTGCGCTGCAAGCTTTCCAGCCTCCTCAAACACGCGGTCTGGAAGCTCGTCATTGTTCGATTTCACAACCACGTGTGAACCGGGGATTCCCTTTGTGTGAAACCACCAGTCGTTTCCGGTGGCAAACTTAAACGTAAGCTCTTCATTCTGATAATTGTTCTTGCCCACATAGATATGATAGCCGTCGCTGCTGACATAATGAAAGGGCTTGCTGGTAATCTTCTCCCGCTTTGTATTGCCCTTACGCCGGATATAACCGCTCTCAATCAGCTCTTCCTTAATCTGTACCAAGTCCTCTTCCTTTAGCGCAATATCGAGGGCGATACTAATTGACGAGAGATGTTCAATCTCCTCCTTTGTCTCTTTTGTGAGCGTTGTCAATGCTTCGTAGGTGCGCTTTAATTTCTGGTATTTGTCGAAATACTTCTTGGCGTTCTCCCCTGCGGTAAGCATCGGGTCTAGCGGTATCGTTATTTTTTCATCGGTATAATAATTCAGGGCTTCCATAGACTTCGCCCCGGCCTCCACGCCGTAGCCATACGCATTCAGCAGCTCGCCATACACGCGGTAAGTCTCTCTCTTGTCCGTATCCTGAAGCTGTTTGACCTGCAAATCATACTTCTTAACATTCCGCTCAATCGCTGTCGTGACAATCTTGCGCAAATCCACCGAGCGCTGCCGGATACGGGTTATCGTATTTTTCTCGGCATAATAATATTCCAAAAGCTCTGAGATACACTCGAATCTCCTGCGCTGCCCCTCCTCATAAGAGCTTAGCTGTACTGCGGCGTACTCAGCAGGCTGTTTATTTTCATAAACGACATTATAGCAAAACTTTTCACTCCTGATATCCGCTGCCAGCCCGCTGAGCACAGAGACCATACGGTCAATCGCTTCTGCCTCCAAGCCGGCACTTGGCAAGTCAGCGTCCACGCCCGCCCTGTAGCACAACTCCTGTGCAATGCTCGGCGAGATTCCGGTAAATCCTGTATAGACTGCCTTAAACAGCGGCAGGCTCTTTGCGCGCAGCACTGCTGCCATCTCCTCTTGGGTACACGAAAGCAATTCCGCCTTGTCCTGTGTCTTTGGTATAAAATATGTTCTTCCAGGCAAAACCTCTCTGACGGAACTGACCATCCCCGAAATATGCTTGATGCTGTCAATGATCATATCCTGATCGTCACAGAATATGATATTGCTGTGCTTACCCATCAGCTCTATGATCAGGTGCTTCCTGCACAAGTCCCCCAATTCATTCAGATGTTCCAACTCAAATCGAACGATTCTCTCCAATCCTGGCTGTGTCACCGACACAATACGTGCATTTTGCAGATGCTTCCGCAGCAGCATACAGAAGTTCGGCGCTGTCATGGGACTTGTCTTATTCCGTTCTGTCAGATACAGCAGCGGCAGCGACGCATCCGCCGACATGAGCATTCGAACCTGACCGCAGCTCCCCTTTACAGTTAAGAGTAGCTCATCCTTTTCAGGCTGAGCTATCTTATAGATTCTATTTCCTATTAATTTTTCTTTCAGTTCACTGACAATTCCTGCAATTGTCACTCCGTCAAATGCCATTTTTCTATCCTATCATCCAATCATACATTTCTTGATACTTCAATGCGGACACTCTCCACGAAAAGTCTGTTGCCATAGCCCGATCAACAATCTTGTTCCAATCACGCTTTCTGTCATAGTACACCTGCTCTGCATACCGAATTGTATTCAGCATTTCATGCGCATTGTAATTGACAAAACTAAATCCAGTACCTTTGTTCTCATACTCATTGTATGGTTCTACAGTATCTTTGAGTCCGCCTGTCTCACGCACGATAGGAACCGTGCCATAGCGCAGTGACATCAACTGACTAAGTCCGCACGGCTCAAACAGCGATGGCATCAAAAATGCATCACACGCCGCATAGATTCTGTGCGAGAGCTCCTCTGAATAAAAGATGTTGGCTGAAACCTTGTCATGATACTTCCAGTCAAAATGGCGGAACATATTCTCATAGCGCTCCTCGCCAGTTCCGAGAACCACCAACTGAATATCATCCTTACTGCACAACTCATCCATAATGTACGCGACAAGATCCATCCCCTTCTGATCTGTCAGTCTCGAAACAATACCAATCATCATCTTCTTGTCGCTTTCTTCCAGACCCAGCTGCTTTTGCAAATCTCTCTTATTTTTGATCTTCTCTTTTCTGAAGTTGGACACATTATAATGATGTACAATATACGAGTCTGTGTCTGGATTGTATTCATCATAATCGATGCCGTTTACAATGCCTCTCAGATCATGAGTTCTCGCTGTCAAAAGCCCGTTGAGCTTCTCCCCATAAAAATCTGTCTTGATCTCCTCCGCATAAGTCGCGCTCACTGTCGTGATCGCATCTGCATAAGTAAGTCCTCCTTTTAACAGGTTTCCATCTTTAAAGTATCCCAGTTTGTCAGGCGTAAAATACGAGCCGTCAAGACCTGTGATATACTGAACGGTTTTAATATCATAAATTCCCTGAAATTTAAGATTGTGGATCGTCATAATCGTCTTCATGCCCTGATAAAATTCGCCTTTGGCGAATCTCTCCTTCAAATATACAGGAATGATCGCCGCCTGCCAGTCATGGCAGTGCACAATATCAGGTTTGAACCCAATTACCGGCAAAATCGATAATGCTGCCTTTGAAAAAAATACAAATTTTGTGATCTCCCCCACATGATCATCACTGTATGGCTTAAACCCGCCAAACATTTTCTCATTATCGATAAAATAATATGTGATGCCATCAAACTCTGCTTCAAGTACCCCCACATACTCGCTCTGTCCCATAAAATCCATGTAGAAATGTGTTCTATACTGCATCAATGATTTCATATTGTCTGACATACACATATATTTGGGTAACACTACCCTTGCATCAAAGTATTTTTTATCATAGTATTTGGGAAGTGACCCCACCACATCAGCAAGCCCTCCCGTCTTAATAAATGGTACACCCTCCGAAGCCACAAATAAAATGTTTTTCATACTATCAAATCCCTTTCCACACTCATTTCAGTGTTGCGAATTAAGTTACACTGTAATTATTATACCCAATCGAAGCTGGAATGTAAAGGAATTTGTCTGTTTATGCTCTGTTTATGCTCTGTAGTGAAGTCTTATTTTATCTGCTATCAAAGCAATGAACTCAGAATTTGTCGGCTTGCCTTTTCCGATATTGATTGTATATCCGAAAAGCGAATCAAGCGTCTCCATTTTTCCTCTGCTCCATGCTACTTCGATCGCGTGTCTTATGGCACGCTCAACACGGCTTGGTGTTGTCTGGTATTTCTTTGCGATCGACGGATATAGAATTTTGGTGATAGAGTTGAGCATCTCTATATCCTCCACCGACATCATAATCGCCTCGCGCAGATACTGATACCCTTTGATATGAGCAGGGACACCAATCTCATGTATCATATCTGTTACGTCTTTCTCTAGGTCATGTGTATTTTCCAAGGAACTGGATTCCGGTCTGTTGTCCGTCTTACTGCCCACCAGACCATTCTCCGTGCCAGTAAGCTTCGTGCCTGCTGGAACGGTGATCATGATTTGAAATTCCTTGTCTTTTGTAAGTAAATCGCTGAGTATTCTAAATATTTTCTCGTTATCCTGCTGTGTCATTACGTTTAGCTGTTCCATAAGCTTCTCCTCCATTCTTATCATTGAATGCCAAATGCCACCCAAATCACGTCTCCCAATCATAATCTTGGCTCAAAGAATTTATAAACGCTACTCCCAAATTACGTTTACTTACAAATTCTAGCAGGATTTGGCAATGTCCATTATATAAGAATGTCAATTTATCTTGCAACAATTACTTATCGCACTTTTTGCGCTATAAATACAGCATCCGCCAAAATACCACATATTCCGCTCAAATACCTTAAAAATGGCTGTTTTTTCTTGTTGAAACATCTGATATTTTTATCAAAATATCACCTTCTGCGATCAGTTTTGAGCGAATTTTACGCGATTACTTTTTTTCGATTTTTGATTTATTTTGCGAATATAACCTTTTCTTGACACCGCTTGAGGATTAATATATACATCTGTTCCCTGTATTTTTTCTCGAATAAAAAGCGCCTGCTCTCGCAAGGAATCTGTCCTGAAATCCGACAAGTTTTTGCGAAATCTATCCCAAAAACTGTTCTTGCAGCGTAGTGTCTCCATCTTGTTTCCGCCGATTCCCAGACCTCTTCCCCATGTAATATTGGCATGTGCACAGAAATTCTTGAGTACCTCCATCGCCACACTGGTCTGCTCGCCCTCGTACAGTTCCGTATATAAAATCGCATAAAACCTGCCGCCAATGCTCTCTCCGCCTATCACCGCCTGCTCGACTTTTTCAAGAAACCGAAGCACCCCCGAAGACACACTGTCCAGATAAACACCTGCCGCAAGCACAATCGCACACGCATCTTCGAGATATCTGTACACGCTGTTCCAATCCATGTCCTCCTCGATTTTAACGGATATGAATTCTTCCTTCTGCGTGCACTCCTGAATGATCTCTGCACACGCTTCATTGCCAGCAGTCAAGGTGTATCCTCCATCCAAAAACAGTATCATCCCACTCCTCCCCCTTCGTTTTGGCTGTACAATATCCTACAAAATGATACCCTTTAGCCGACTTATTTTATCTATTGTATCATAAAAGACAATCTTGACGCCTCTGGCCTGTAATGATATACCATCTGACACAGACTGTATTCTTGCAGACTGCTCTTCCTGCGGCGTTATGTTATCCCCATAAAAGCAGCAGACCATGCCAAATGTATTCTTATTCTCACTTTTGACTTCATAATGCGTCTGTCCGTGGCGCATCTCCAGAAATGGTCCAAACTGCTTTCTGCACTTCTCTAACACGCCCTGAACAAACGGACTGAAACCACCATATACGCAACGGCTGATCAATACCAGCTGACAACAACTTCCCATCGCGCATTCAATCTCACCGCCTGTACACGCCGCACTCTCGCCTATCACAATATCCTTTTCCTGAAGCTTCACTCCAAGCTCCTGCCATGACTTTTCCTGGAGGTCGTGCACGATCACTTTCATAGCAATAATTTCCTTCCCATCCTATCCCGACTTGAAGACTTATCGCAATTCTACCATAGAATGCCAATTTAAAAAAGACTTTTTTCAGAAAAAGTATTGACTTTTTTTGAGAAAAATAGTATATTGTAATAGTCAGTTACGTGGGGTCTTAGCTCAGCTGGGAGAGCATCTGCCTTACAAGCAGAGGGTCACAGGAAGTAGCTCAGTTGGCTAGAGCACGCGGTTCATACCCGCGGTGTCGAGGGTTCGAATCCCCCCTTCGCTATTTTTTTATTGGTCAAATTATTTTTGTTGCACGGGTCTGTGCAATTGAGTAGGGGAACCCCCTTTCCCCTACTCGCCCGTGTACATAAAAGAAGGACTGACCTAAGCCAGTCCCCAAACGCTATTTGATCTCGCTTACCTTTGGCAGCGCTGCCAGACTCTTGGCAAGCTCTTCATCTGTCGGGACGTAATCCTGCATTTCCCCATCATTAAATCGCTGATAGGCAACCATGTCAAAATATCCTGTCCCCGTCAAACCAAAGACTATATTTTTCTCTTCACCAGTCTCCTTACACTTTAATGCCTCATCGATCGCAACCCGGATCGCATGACTGCTCTCTGGCGCCGGAAGGATTCCCTCCACCCTTGCAAATGTCTGCGCTGCCTGGAACACCTCTGTCTGCTCTACACTCCTTGCCGATATGATTCCATCATCATATAACTGTGACACAATTGAACTCATCCCGTGATAGCGCAGCCCTCCTGCATGGTTTGCCGACGGGATAAAACCACTTCCAAGTGTATACATTTTCGCCAGTGGACAAATTTTTCCTGTGTCACAATAATCATAGGCATAGACACCCCTTGTCAAACTTGGACACGATGCTGGCTCTACCGCTATAATCTCATAGTCTGCCTCACCTCGAAGCATCTCGCCCGCAAAAGGAGAAATCAATCCGCCCAGATTCGACCCACCACCCGCGCAGCCAATGATCATATCTGCCTTGATGCCATATTTGTCCAACGCAGATTTGGTCTCTAATCCAATGATCGTCTGATGCAAGAGCACCTGAGACAGCACCGAGCCCAGCACATAGCGATATCCCTCTTGTGCTGTGGCAGCCTCTACTGCCTCTGAGATCGCACAGCCAAGGCTTCCTGTCGTACCCGGAAACTCCTCATTGATCTTTCTCCCCACCTTGGTGAGCGTGGACGGTGACGGCGTGACCTTCGCACCATACGTGCGCATCACTTCACGTCTGAAAGGCTTCTGTTCATAGGATACCTTAACCATATATACCTGACAATCCAAATCAAAATAGGAGCACGCCATAGACAGCGCTGTTCCCCATTGACCTGCCCCAGTCTCCGTCGTGACACCCTTGAGTCCCTGTTGCTTTGCATAGTATGCCTGGGCAATTGCAGAATTGAGTTTATGACTTCCCGATGTATTGTTTCCCTCAAATTTATAATATATATGTGCCGGTGTATCAAGCTTTTTCTCAAGACAGTACGCCCTCGTGAGCGGCGACGGACGATACATCTTATAAAAGTCCCGTATCTCTTGTGGTATGTCGAAATACGCGGTGGTATCATCCAACTCCTGTCTTGCAAGCTCCTCACAGAAGATCGGTGACAGCTCCTCCACTGTGACCGGCTTCATCGTTGCCGGATTGAGTATCGGCGCAGGCTTATTTTTCATATCCGCCCTCACATTGTACCACTGTCTAGGCATCTCACTTTCTTCCAGATAAATCTTGTATGGTATTTTATTGCTCATGTTCTCGTCTCCCTTTCCTCGTTTTATTGATATGCAACAGTTAGATTATACGCTTTCTTTCCATGAACTTCAACCATCAAATCACCTGGTACGAATTTCATTATAACGCGTTGATTCTGTCAAATTTGTCGTGGAGCTCTGACGCCACCTGTCCGATCATTGTCGCTGACGCTGCAATCTCCTCCGTGCTCGCCGCAAGATTCGTGATCCGCTCATTCACATTATCTACTACCTTCATCAGATTTTCAGAACTCTCCATCAGCCTTGTCATCGCCCTCACAATCTGATCTTTGTTCTTGCTGCTGTCATCAGCAGCTCCCCTGCTGACATCGCTGAGCGTCTTAATTTCCTGTGCTACAACTGCAAATCCTTTCCCGACCTCCCCTGCCCGGGCTGCCTCGATGGAGGCATTCAGCGACAACAGATTGGTCTTCGCCGCAACCTTGGTGATATTTTCATTGTTGCCCCCAAGCTGCTCTAAGAGCGCCGTAATCTCACCAAAAGATTTCTTCATATCATCACAGAAATCCACAACCTCTACCATCGCCATGCTGATATTGGTACTCTCCTCGGCATTGTTATTATTGCCGTCGATCATCTCATCAATAGAGACATTCAATGTATTAAATTCACCGTTTGCCTCCATTACCATAGTGCTGATCGTCTCATTTTTCTGTGCCATCTGTGCATTCTTCATCTCCACTTCATAGGAGATTTCCTGTATATGTTCCTTCTCTTCCTCTGCCAAGTTCTTGATATAATGAACACAACTGTTCTTGTCATTACAGCCATTATAAATTGCCGCAGCCATATCTGTACAAGTATTATAGCCGCATGCACTGCAATTGATATGCTGCTGTATTGTACTCTTTTTATTCATATCCATAAAGATATCATTAAGTTCAGACAACGATGGCTTCTGTATCGCATTTCCCTTCGACTTATCTGTATATTCCCGCATAAAATCATGAATGTCAAGATGCGCAAACTGCCTGTTGAGATGGTGTAACCGCTGGGCTGGCGTCGCTTTCCGCGCCCACGCACTACTCCTTCTGTGAGATTTGCTTGCCTCTTTAATGGACTGAAGTTCATAGAGGATATCATCTGTCTTGGCTTTGGCGTGCTCGATGCCTGTGCCATAGATGCACCCCTGCGCACAGTTGAGCGCATCGACCATAAACGGAAGCTTCTTGCCGCCTAGAACTCTTTCCTTGTAATCATCCAGAAAACGATATGCGTGTTTCTCCCCTTCGATCTGTCGGATAAACACGTCCTCGCCGCAGAACCAATACACGTTTTCTTTAAGCCCGCCAGGCATAGGATAGATAGAGCCTAGGCCATACTCAATCTCGTCGGGCGCCGGGTCTGCCTTTATATTGTGTGTTTTGGCATATTCAGCCAGGTGATCAAAGGTTACATTGTAGCTCACATAACCTTTATTTTTCGGGTCATTGATCTCATCCTTCTTCGCAATACAGGGGCTGATAAAAGCAAGCTTGTCTGAGATCTTTAAATATTTTTTGGCGTAGATGGCAGCACACATCAACGGACTCTGTACTGGTACAAGCTTGGGGATCAGTTCAGGTATGTAATGCTCAATATAGTTGACAATTGCCGGACATGGCTGAGAGATTCCTCCCTGAAAATTATGTTCCGTAATATATTTGATATATCCCCAGGTCGTGATATCCGCGCCAAAGCTCACGCTGATAATACGGTTGACTCCAAGCTTCTTCAAACCTCCAAGTATTTTTTTATATTCATTCGGATAGTTCGCCGCAAATGCAGGCGCCCATAGAACAGATAATTTCTCCCCTTTTGAGAGTGCTGTAAAAAACGCCTCCGTATCATCCACAAATTCCCTTGCATTGTGTTCACATGCATCAAAACAAGCCCCACAAGCAATACATCTCTCGCCGTCCACCTCGATGCGTTGTAATCCTTCCTCTGTTTTGACAGCCCTGTTTGCAGTGATAACCGGACAGACAGAAATGCACTTATTACAACCTATACATTTATCGTTTGTAAAGATTAGCCCTTTCTGATTTCCGTACATAATGCACACTTCCTCTCATTTTTCATTTTAAATTTTTATATATTTTATCATATAGTTTATCTCTTGTACATATTTCTTAGAATTTTATGTTCGTCTGACCAATATTTTATGTTTTTTATACATAATTAATACGCAGTCATTGCCTTAAACGCTCATATATAATGCTTTCTTTCTCCACTATAGAAGCGTTATTTGCATGTTTTTATTGCATCTAAACTCTATTACTGGTGTTTTTGCTATATTTTCATCAGATATATCTATATTTTGTTCTCAAAACAAAAAGAACCCAACTCTACTTTGTCAGGTTCTTTGATTGTACTACATTCTCTCGGGCGCAGAAAAACCGAGCAGATCTATTGAAGTTTCAAGCACATCTCTCGTGAGTGCAAGAAGTGCAATCCATCCTGCCTTTCTGTCCGCATCGTCCTCTGCAAGAATCTTTGTCTCATGATAAAAATGATTAAACGCGTTTGCAAGGTCATAGATATATGCACAGATTTTGTGCGGCGCATACTCGTCACATGCCGCCTCAACGCTTGCATTATATTTTGCAAGCTCCATCATCAACTGTTTCTCACTGTCGTTGACAGGCGCTTTGATCTCAGACAACACTGCCTGCACATTCCCGCCATTTTCTGTAAACTTTGCAAGAATAGACTTAATGCGCACAATCGTATAGAGAATATACGGACCTGTATCGCCCTCCGACGACGTAAAGCGGTCGATATCAAAAATGTAGTCCTTGCTCGCCTGATTGGACAAATCGCCATATTTTAGCGCGGCAAGCCCTACCACCTGCGCTGTCGCTGCGGCCTCCTCGTCTGAGGTCTCACGGCTTTCTTTGATTTTGCGAAGCATTTCATCATTGATTTGCTGAATCAGATTTTCCAGACGCATGACGCCGCCCTCGCGCGTCTTAAAGGGCTTTCCGTCCTTGCCATTCATCGTACCAAAGCCAAGAAATTTTAGTTCTGTATCCTCCTGCACCAGCTTTGTCTTGCGCGCGCAGCGGAAAACCTGCTCAAAATACAACTCCTGCCGCTTGTCCACCACATAGACAATCCTGTCTGGCTGTTCTGTCTCCATACGCATCATAATTGTCGCAAGATCTGTGGTATTGTAAAGCGCCGCGCCATCAGATTTGAGTATCATGCAGGGCGGAATCTCCTTTGTGTCAGTCTCCTCCTTCACATCAACCACAAGCGCCCCCTCGCTCAGATATGCATAACCGCCCTCTTTCATGGCCTCCACCATTCCCGGTATCATATCATGCACAGCGGACTCTCCGTTCCACAGATCAAAATCAACATTTAACTTCTCATAAATTTTCTTCAAATCCGTCACTGAAACGGCGATAATATGCTTCCACAGTGCGCGGTAGCCCGCCACACCGCTTTGCAGCTTGAATGTGCACGCCATCGCATCCGCCTTGTACGCTTCGTCCTCCTTGGAACGCTTGCTCGCAGTGGGATAGATTTCCTCCAGCTCTGAAATCGTAAACGGCGGATCAGCCGGATACTCCCCATGATAATTCTCATCGAAATACACAAGTTCTGGTTTCCTGATTTTTAGCTCGTTCATAATCAGTCCCATCGGCTGACCCCAGTCGCCCAGATGCGTATCGCCGATGACAGTATGCCCCATATAGCGCGCGATGCGCTTTACGCTCTCGCCGATAATCGCAGAACGCAAATGTCCTACATGCAGCGGTTTTGCGACATTGGGTCCGCCATAGTCGAGCACAATCTTTGCTGGATTTTTGGCCTCCTCCAAGCCATACTTTCTGTCAGCACGCATCTTTTTGATATAGTCTCCAACAAACTCTCTTTTTAATGTCAGATTCAGAAAACCGGGCGCCACTGCTTCCGCTTTTGCAAAAACTGCACTGTCAGCAAGCTTTGCCGCCACATCATTTGCAATCATAATCGGCGCCTTTTTGTACTGTTTTGCGCCAGCCATCGCACCATTGCACTGATATTCGCACAGGTCAGGGCGGTTTGAGAGCGTCACCCTGCCAAGTGCGCGGTCATAGCCTGCCTGTTCAAATGCCTGCATCATTTCATCGGATATCAAATCTAATATTTTTTTCATTGTTCCCTTCCTTTCGAATACACACACCCACAATAATTCTGCCGGTAAAGCGCATACTCCGCCGACAGCTCAATCGACCGCTTATACCCATTTTTCTTCTTGAAATCCGATGGAAGCCATGAAATCTGGTATGCTGCTGCCAGACGCTCTCCAATTTCATTTAACTTTGCAGCATTCTTTAACGGACTGATGGTGAGGGTCGTCGCAAAATAATCATACGCTTGTTTTTTTGCAAGTTCTGCCGTCTTTTTAAGCCGAAGCTCATAACAGGCAAAACAGCGCTCACCGCCCTCCGGGCACTGTTCCAGCCCTTTTGCAGCCGCATAAAAAACTTCCGGCTCATATGTTCCTTCTATGACAGAAATCGGATAACCGCTGTCCGGCAGTTGATTATACGCGTCGATCAGGCGCTTCTGTTCCTCAACCCGCTTTTGGTACTCTGCTTCCATCGAGATATTCGGATTATAATAAAAGACCGTAATCCGAAAATACTGCCTCAGATACTCAAGCACAGAACTGCTGCACGGCGCACAGCAGCTATGCAGCAAAAGACGCGGCGCTTCTGTGAGCTGATCTAACAGTTTATCCAGCTCGCGCTGGTAATTTCTTGCATTTGCTGTTTGTTGTTTTTGTGTTGTCATATCGCTTTTCATAACTCTTTTCATAGCAGCGCTCACAGCTCGGCAATATTGACCAGCGTCAACGGATTGTCGTTTTTATTTTCAAGGCTCGTCGCGAGCGCCTTTGCGGTATCGAGTGCCGTGATGCAGTTCACGCCTGTCTCGATCGAGGTTCGCCGTATCAAAAAACCGTCTCTTGACTTATCGCGCCCCTGTGTCGGCGTGTCAATCACAAGGTCAATCTTATGTCCCAAAATCAAATCCATGACAGTTGGTGACTCTTGTTGAAGCTTATTGACTTTGTTTGCCTTAACTCCTGCGTCATTCAGCGCTTTTGCCGTGCTGCGCGTCGCATAGATCGTGTATCCAAGCTTGGAAAAACGTCTTCCAATCTCGATTGCCTCTCCCTTGTCCGCATCCTTCACCGTAATAATCATACGCTTATGTTTGGGCAAGTCGATTCCCGCGCCCAAAAATGCCTTATACAATGCCTCGTTAAAGGTTTTGGCAATGCCGAGACACTCGCCTGTGGATTTCATCTCCGGCCCAAGGCTGATTTCCGCCCCTCTTATTTTTTCAAAGGAAAATACCGGCATCTTCACTGCCACATACTCCGCTTCTCTCTGTAAGCCGGGCTCATAACCCAGTTCGCGGATAGTCTTGCCGATAATCACCTCCGTCGCAAGGTCCACAATCGGAATGCCTGTCACTTTGCTGATATATGGAACTGTTCTCGAGGAGCGGGGATTGACCTCGATCACAAACACTTTCTCACCGACTGCAATAAACTGAATGTTAATCAATCCCTTCACATGCAGCGCTTTTGCCAGCCGTCTGGTGTATTCCGCGATCGTCTCTTTTACCTGAGGCGTAATCGTGTGTGCTGGATAGACAGAAATCGAGTCGCCGGAATGAACACCTGTTCTTTCTATGTGCTCCATAATTCCCGGAATCAAGATGTCTGTGCCGTCACACACCGCATCAACCTCAAGTTCTTTGCCCTGCAAGTACTTGTCTACGAGAATCGGATGATCCTGCGCGATGCGGTTGATGATTTCCATAAACTCCTCGATCTCCTCATCAGAAATCGCAATCTGCATTCCCTGACCGCCAAGCACATACGAAGGTCTGACAAGCACTGGATAACCCAGACGGTTTGCAACCTCTTTTGCCTCCTCTGCCGTGTAGACTGTACCGCCTGCCGCGCGCGGAATCTGCGTCTCCTCCAGAATCTTGTCAAAAAGTTCTCTGTCCTCTGCGGCGTCCACGTCCTCCGCCTTTGTTCCCAGAATTGGCACGCCCATCTTCATCAGACTCTCTGTGAGCTTGATTGCCGTCTGGCCGCCAAACTGCACCACTGCGCCGTCCGGCTTCTCGATGTTGACAATGTTCTCCACGTCCTCCGGCGTCAGCGGCTCAAAATAGAGCTTGTCGGCAATATCAAAATCCGTGCTGACTGTCTCAGGATTATTATTGACAATGATTGTCTCATATCCCGCTTTTGAAAATGCCCATGTCGCGTGGACAGAACAGTAGTCAAACTCAATTCCCTGCCCGATGCGAATTGGTCCTGAGCCAAGCACCAGCACCTTTTTAGGCGGATTTGTCTCCACTGCCTCATTGACACCATCATAGCAGGAATAATAGTACGGCGTACTCGCCTCAAACTCTGCTGCACAGGTATCAACCATCTTAAATGAAGCTGTCACATGGTTTGCATCGCGCATCTGTTTCACCGCCGACTCCTCCATACCGGCAAGCCGTGCGATCACGCTGTCAGGAAACTCCAGCCGCTTCGCTTCTTTTAACAGCTCCAGCGAAAGAGGCTGCGTCTCCAGCGCATGTTCCATCTCCACCAAAATGGCAATTTTGTCAATAAACCATCTGTCAATTTTCGTGATCTCATAGATCGTATTGTAATCAATCCCTTTTCTGAGGGCTTCAGCGATGACATAGATCCGCTGATCATCGACCTTCTGCATCCGCCGCAATAATGCTTCCGAATCAAGCGCTGAAAAGTCATAGCTTCTAAGACTATCCACATGCTGTTCGAGCGAGCGGATTGCTTTCATGAGCGCCCCCTCAAAGTTGGTGCAGATGCTCATGACTTCGCCTGTCGCTTTCATCTGTGTCGTAAGCGTTCTTTTCGCGGTAAGAAACTTGTCAAATGGAAGTCTTGGCATCTTGACAACACAGTAGTCGAGTGTCGGCTCAAAACTGGCATACGTCTTGCCTGTAATGGCATTTTTGATCTCATCGAGTGTGTAGCCGAGTGCGATCTTTGCCGCAACCTTGGCGATCGGATACCCCGTCGCTTTGGAGGCAAGCGCAGAGGAACGGCTCACACGGGGATTCACCTCGATCACACAGTACTCAAAACTCGTCGGATGAAGTGCAAACTGCACATTGCAACCGCCTGTGATGTTTAATTCGGATATGATATTGAGCGCCGAGGTGCGCAGCATCTGATACTCCTTGTCACTCAACGTCTGTGAGGGTGCTACCACAATACTGTCACCGGTGTGAACACCGACGGGATCAATATTCTCCATATTACATACCGTAATGCAGTTTCCGGCACCGTCGCGCATCACTTCGTACTCGATCTCCTTCCAGCCGGCAATACAGCGCTCAACCAATACCTGTCCCACGCGGGAAAGCCTCAGACCGTTTTCAAGGATTTCTTCCAATTCAAGCTGATTGTGCGCGATACCGCCGCCGCTGCCGCCGAGTGTATACGCAGGGCGAAGCACTACTGGATAGCCAATTGTATTGGTGAACGCCACACCATCCTCTACATTCTCCACGACTAGGGATGCCGCACAGGGTTCGCCAATCCTCTCCATCGTATCTTTAAATTCCTGCCTGTCCTCCGCTTTTCGGATGGTGGCAGCCGTCGTGCCGAGCAGTCTCACATTGTGCGAAGCCAAAAATCCGCTCTCCTCGAGCTCCATACCTAAGTTTAACCCTGCCTGTCCTCCCAACGTCGGCAGGATCGAATCTGGCTGTTCCTTCTCGATAATCTGCTCTAAAACCTTTGTCGTCAAAGGTTCGATATAGACTTTGTCCGCGATGTCCCTGTCTGTCATGATGGTTGCCGGATTGGAGTTTACGAGCACAACCTCGATTCCCTCCTCTTTGAGCGAACGGCACGCCTGCGTACCTGCATAGTCAAACTCAGCTGCCTGTCCGATGACTATCGGTCCTGAGCCAATCACCATTACTTTTTTCACATTTGGATTCTTCGGCATTATCTTGTCACCTCCGCTTTCGCATCCTTCATCATATCTATAAACCGGTCAAACAAAAAACCGGAGTCCTGCGGGCCACAACACGCTTCCGGGTGGAACTGAACGGTGAAAATATTTTTTCCGGTGTAATTCAGCCCCTCATTTGTCCCATCATTGACATTGACAAACGCCGGTGTAGCCACGCCAGGGTCCAGCCTGTCCATATCCACCACATAACCGTGATTCTGTGAGGAGATGTACACTCTGCCTGTCGCGAGATCCTTGACCGGATGGTTGCCGCCTCTGTGTCCGTACTTCATTTTGTACGTATCTGCCCCTGTAGCCAGCGCCATTAACTGATGCCCCAGACAGATTGCAAAAATCGGAATCTCTGTATTGTATAGCTTCTTGATCTCCTCAATGATCGCAGCACACTCTTTGGGATCGCCTGGTCCATTCGAAAGCATGATACCATCAGGATTCGCTGTGATGATCTCCGATGCAGGTGTTGTCGCCGGGTAGACAGAGACATTGCAGCCTCTTATTTTAAGAGAGTAAGCGATATTATCCTTCATGCCAAAATCAAGGAGCGCAACCTGCATGCCAGCGCCATTGAGTGCTTTGACAAGCGACGGCTTTCTCTCCCTTTTTCCGGCTTCATAATCTGTCGGCACAAATCTTGCACGCCCGGAAATCGCACCGTTTTCGGAAAGATCGCTGGAACCTTTTATCTCATACTTCTCTTTACAGGTAACTTTCTCAACCACTTTGCCTGTTGTGTAGGCTTTTAATTTAGGAAGCACCTCATCGAGTTTGTAGTGCGCATCTGTTGTGATCATACCGTTCATCGTGCCTTTTTCCCGCAAAAGCTTCGTGAGTGCTCTGGTGTCAATGCCCGCAATACCTGGTACGTTATTCTCTTCTAAAAACTGCTGAATGGAAAAATCTGCTCTGAAATTGCTGAAATTCCTAGATAATTCCCGAACAATGAATCCGTCGGGCCAAGGTTTCTTAGACTCCATGTCATCTTTGCAGACGCCATAGTTTCCGATCAATGGATATGTCATGCACACTGCCTGCCCTGCGTAGGACGGGTCAGTGAGCACTTCAAGATATCCTGCCATAGAGGTATTAAAAACGATTTCGCTGACTACTTCCCTGTCGGCGCCGATCTGAATCCCCTCAAATACGGTGCCATCCTCCAAAATTAAAAACGCCTTCATCTTATCACCTGTGCTTTCTTTGTCATAATCGGTTTATTATATCATAAGAAATTATGGCATTCAACAATTTCTTTTACATCATACCTTTAAACTGCGCAAACAAGTCTAAGTCACTTTGGGTAATCTTCATGTTTGTGTTGTACGCTTTCCCTTCTGGACTTGTTACCTTGACCTCGATGATCGTCCCATCTGCGATTGCATCCTGCCCCACTGCCTGCATAAACGGTACAAACTTCGGATGATTTTTGGTAAAGGTATCCCATGCTCCTTTAAATTTCATAATTGCTGTAAAGTCCATCATAGTCTCCATCTCCTTTTGATTTGCTAAATACTACATTACAAAAATACAGTAAAAAAGCACCACACTGGGGTGATACTTCTCTCCTATGTACTATATCAGGTAATTAACACTCTTCTCGTCCAGATTCTGCGTCGTCATGGCAGCCTTTGCTTCCTCCGTCTGAAATCTGTTAATATAGAAGGAATATTTCATTCTGCACTCAAAATGCCCTTTCTTCATCTCCCTCACTTTATCAACTTTGATCAGATACGAAACACCCTGATTTAAAAAGGCTTTTTCAATGGTTTTCTTTACTTTCTCATCATAAGTTTCTGCAAAAGCGACTTCCCGCCCCTGATTTTTTTCTGCCATTTCCGTCACATCCTTTATACTGATATACTATTATAGTATAGACCGAAATGGAAAAAAAGTACAGTTGACATATTCACTAATAAATATTATAATATTGATTTATTTTTTGTAACAATATTGTTATTACTTGTAATCATACTTTACACCCACTTTTAAGGCCAGAAATTTTTTATTTTTTTCCGTTTAAGGGTTGCAATTTGCCTGGCTTTCATGGTATACTAAATTTGCTTTGCAGGATTAGTACATCGGTAGTACATCGGCTTCCCAAGCCGAGGAGGCGGGTTCGACTCCCGTATCCTGCTTTTTTTATGCCTTTTTCTCACATCTACTTCTTTCGTGATTCCTCCTGAAGTTTATCAAACTCCGCCATGCACTCATCTACAGTGGCGCCATTTAATAATTTCCGCACAATGATACAAGTATTTCCCCACTGTTCCAGCTTCATTCCCGCATTAGAACCAAGAACAAATACATTTTCGTTAATTCTGTCATTCAGCGGCTTTAATGCCGGAATACAATCCACAGACACATTCTTGGAAGGTGAGATAACCTTGTTGGTCTCTGCATATACCCGAAGAGCCTCATCAGACACCATGACATTCAGCGTGTTCATCGCATCTTCAGCATGTTTGGCATTGATTCCTACAGCGATTCCTGTCATCGACATAACCGGCATTTGTCCCCGACTGCTCGGAAAACCGATGACCAGCATATTAAAATCCGGGTTCCCGTATGCAGTCTCTGAGTTAGCAGCACTCCAATACGCCATGACGATCGGTGTCTTTCCTGCCAAAAAATCTGCTCCTTCCCCCTCAATTGCCTCGCTCATATATGCCTTTTTTGCATCAATATATCCTCTGTCGATCATTTCCTGCAAAAACTCAAAGCCCGGCCGCATGTAGTCACTATATTTTGCTTCACCGCTGTTGAGCGCAGCAATCTCCGCTTCGGTATTCCCACCGTTATACAGGTCAGCATACGCCAGCGCGAGAACAAAAGTCTCCAGCCACCAACGGTTTGCGCCGACGGGCGTCTCTATGCCATTCTCTTTGAACACTCTACAGCACTCCAAGAAGTCTTCCGGCGTATCCGGCAGCTCCAGATGATACTGATCAAACAAGTCCTTATTGACAAACAAACCATATGCGACCACTTCCTGTGGAATGGCCACCAGCTTGCCATCCATCTCATTTGCGGACTTCACCACATCTCGCAGGTTCTTCGCATTCTCAAGATCTGATAAGTCCATCAGCTTGTTCTCCTCCGCCAGTTTCTGAATGACATCTGGATTGAGCAGGTACAGATCATCCATATCATTGCGCGCCCTGTCTAACGCTATATCATCATAAGTTTTATCCTGATAATCTTCTGCTGTGTATGTGATATAATCCACTGCCACTCCAAGTTTTTCCTCTGCCATGATAACTGTTTTTTCCGATGCGCTTCTCGCCACATTGTCAACGTCTGGCAGTGTTTTCTCCATCGGGCTAAACAGCGTCACAACTCTCTCGCTTTCCTTCTCAAAAGTGATCACACGGTCATTCGGCAGTGCACTCCCACAGGCTGCCAACGCCAGCACTGTGATGCCTGCCAGACAACACATCGTTATCTTTTTCATGCATTCGTTCCTTCCTTTCTGAACACATATTGATATATAACTTTCTTTAAAAGCTCCACATCAATTGGCTTCGCCAGATGAACATTCATTCCGGCTGCCAACGCCTCCTTCTCGTCCTCCGCAAAGGCATTTGCCGTCATAGCGATAATTGGGATATCCCTAGCGTCCATTCGGTCTAACGCCCGAATCGCCCTCGTCGCGTCATATCCATTCATGACTGGCATCTGAACATCCATCAAGATCGCATCAAACTCTTTCATCGCAGCATTTGTGAATCGCTCCACTGCCAACTGCCCATTCTCGACAATCTCACAGTCCGCCCCCTCCATCAACAAGATCTCCCGCAAAATTTCAGAATTGATCTCATTGTCCTCTGCTGCGAGGAAATGCAGTCCCTTCAGACTGCAACGATCTGCGGCTGTCTCTGGTTGATCTTCATTATGTTCTGTTCTAAGTTCCAGTATTTTTTCCTGAAACGCACTTACGAAAAACGGTTTTGTCAGCACTTTTATATTTTTCATAAAAAGCGCCTCCTCGATCCCCACCGTGTCGCAGTCGGCAAGCAGCAGAATTGGTATACTCTCCGGCACACGCTCGCGAATATCTTTTATTTTCCCGATCCCTTCTGCATCCACAATATTCCAGTCTATCAAAAGCAACTGATAAACGTCCTCAATCGAAGCGATTTCACACAGTCTCTGTATTGCCTGCCCTGCACTTGAAACCATATCGGCGACAACGCCGGTATCGATCATGAGCATATGAATATTCTCGCAGATCACTTCATCATTATCCACCGCCAGAATCCTAGAGATCCCATTCTCTTCCCAGAACCGCTTGTTCGACTGACGCTCTGGTATCCTTAATTCTAATTCTACGCGAAACAGTGTTCCCTTGTTCACCTCACTCGAAACATCAATACTTCCTCCCATCAGCTCGACGATATTTTTTGTAATCGCCATGCCTAACCCTGTACCCTGTACTTTGTTCGTGGTACTGTTCTCCGCTCTCGTAAAGGCATCAAATATAATTTTTAAGTACTCCGGCGTCATTCCATATCCATCATCCTGCACCTCGATTCGGATATGTTCAAACTGCGGTGAGTGCTGTTTCATGCCAATCATGCGAAACCATATATTCCCGCCTTCCTGTGTATACTTTACAGCGTTGGAGAGCAAATTGATCAAGATCTGGTTGATTCTGGTCTCATCCCCCATCAAATATTCATGTTTCACGCCCTTCACCTCGACATGAAACTTCTGATCTCTTGCCGCTGCCATCGGACGAATGATTGCATCCACGGAGGATACCAGATCATTTAATGTAAATTCCTCCACTGTCAACACGACTTTTCCGCTCTCTATCTTAGAGACATCTAATATATCGTTGATCAGGCTCAGCAGATGCTGTCCAGAAGCCATGATCTTCTTGGTATACTCCCTTACCTTCTCTGGATTCTCAGCATCCTTTGCAAGCAGCGTCGTAAAACCAATCACAGCATTCATCGGCGTTCGGATATCATGCGACATATTAGAGAGAAACGTCGTCTTGGAATTGCTTGCAATCTGTGCTGCCTGCAATGCCTCCGCAAGTTGCTTGTTGTGTATCTCCCGCTCCTTCTCGCGCTCTTTTCTGATTTTAATCTGTTGACGCTGATTTAAATAATACAGAAGACAGCAAATGAAGAATGCAACGAGCATCACCCCGACAACGATTAATATATTCTGATTTACTGACTTTCCTTCCTGCTGGATGGCATTGATTGGCACATAACCTATCAGATACAGCGACCCGTCGTTGACTGACCACATATAGATCAGCGAACGTTTTCCACGAATATTGTGATTAAACATAATATTTTTGCCATCCCTGACACTCTCAAGGACTACTCCGCGAAGCTCTTTGTCCAAAATGTCGTTTGCCCTGAAAAAATCCTCTAAGTTGAGATGCCCTGCACTTCGCTCCCCCATCCCTTTCGGTTTCAGCACCATGCGTTCACTTTCTGCATCCATAATATACAGCATAGCCCTCTTGTTGTAAAATCCACTTGGCAGCGATTTATCAAGCGAATCATAAACATATTCCACATAGAGCGATGCAATCGTCTTCCCATCCCTCATGACAGGACATTTCATTGTATATGCCCACGTTCCCATATAATTCATATAGGATTCAGAAACCGCCACTCCATTTATCAATCTACCAGCAGAAAAGTCTAGACCTGCCTCCGAAAATGGTTCGCCGGTATTGGAAATCCCCTCTGCCTTGCCCTCCCGTATCAGAGATACTTTTACCATCGTATCGTTTTTCTGATACGTACAGATATAGCCCTCCTGATCTGTCATCTGTGCGATATCCTGTGCCAACACCTGCTGAAATTCTGCTTCTTTATTCAAAATGGCCTCGATCGTGCTCTCAATCAAATCCAGACTTTCACTGAGATTTTGAATAGCGGACGCCGACATCTCCACAGAAATCTTGCGCGCGACAGAAAAAACAACTGCCCCTAAGATACTAAATACCACAATAATAGAAAGCAGCAGCGAACCACTCCCATCTATTTTGCTTTTGAACTGTCTTTTTTTCATATGTTCTCTCCGACCTGCAACAACTAGGACCTGTGAAACAGTTCCTAAGAACCAAAAGTATCATTGTAAGATATTATACGCGATTCCTAGTTTTTGGTCAATAAATATTGTGATATGTGTCAAGCCAACATCGATGGAGATATGTTTCACATACACAATAAGAGCCAGGACAAACCTGGCTCTTATCGTATATTTTCTTATGAGGGGGAGATAGTGAGTGTTTCAACTATCTGACTATTACTATACCCAATAAATGTGTCAAAAATGTGTTTAAATCATAAAAACTAAATAAACGAATGAATTTGTTTTGAGCATCAAAAAAAGCTGCTAACCGGAATCGAACCGGTGACCTCAACACTACCAATGTTGCGCACTACCGACTGTGCTATAGCAGCTTGTTCATAGCATTCCTCCGCTATGTCCGAAAAATATGATATCATAAACATCATTTCATGTCAACACACAAATCTATTTTTCTCAAATTTCAAAATTTTTTTGGTGAACAAGTAAACACTTTGTTACAATATTGTTAATAACTTGTTAGAATTATAATTTTAAACTGTGATTTCTTGCCAATTGAAACCGCATGGGATATACTGTTTCTAATATTTGATATCCATGCTGCCCGTTTTGGTGCAAATGCCGCATGATGAAAACTTACTTTACGCATAAAACCGAGGTGACATCTATGAAAAAAACGACAATCAATACAATCTTACTATGTATCATAACCATTATGTCCATATCAATCTGTTTTCTTATATTTTGTATTGTTACCAGACCGCGCTATGTGATCGTCAATGAGCCTGAAACTGCTGTAATCACAGAAGTTGTCAGCATCATGGAAGAAACACAGCCGGAAGAAAATCCTTCACCTTCAAGTGAAGCAGCGCAGCCAGAGGAGGACCACACAAACATGATGCATGGCAAAACTTCCACAAGGGTCAATATCCGCAACGCAGCCTCAGAAGATGCGAAAGTGCTGAATACTGTTGATGAGGGGACAACCTTTGACATTGTCGAGGTACAGGACAACGGCTGGACCAAAATTCTCTACGAAGGTTCCGAAGCCTATATTTCGTCGAGCTTTGTCATTATCACAAACGAATAATCCCTTCTCATACATCCTTCTTCGCGGCAGTCCTTCTCCTTGCCCTGAGCCGGATCACTGTCCCTCGCTGCCCTAACAGCTCGCCATGGTATTTATCCTTATAATACTCGTATGCTCTCTTGTAGTTGTAGCCATACTCTGCAAATTTGCGAAGGACAACATTGATCTCCGCTCCCACAAACACGATATTCATCGTGCCATACAACCATAATATAAAGATTACCACCGCCGCAAGGCTTCCATATGTAACTGAATAATTTGCATAATTACTAATATAAAAAGAAAACGCCCACGAGTATGCCAGCCACGCAATCGTAGAAAAAAGTGCGCCAAAAAACTCATAGCGTATCTTTGATCTCCTGTTTGGTACGTTCATATAAACCAGAAGAAAAAAGAGAATCAAAAACACCAGCATACACAGATACTTCCCATATCGGAACAGACTGTCAAATGCAATCATGTCTGGTATAAACCGGAGCAGCCAGTTAAATATATTGTTCCCCAATACGATCAAAATCATCATCAGTCCAATTGCGGCAAAGAAAATCACCACATAGGCAGCAGCAAGTGCATACAACAGCATGGTTCCACGCGTCTCCCGAATGCCGTAGACTGCATTCATACCAATGATCACTGCGTACACCCCTTTGGATGCACAAAAAAGCATCACAATCATCGTAAAAGAGGTCATCATGGTCGTGCTCTCCGCATAGGCTTCCGCGAGAATCTGATTGACCAGCGGCAGAGACCCTTCTGGTATGATTGTCAGCAGATACTGTGTTAACCGCCCCATATCGATTGGCAGATAACTAAAAATGGAGATGCAAAACATCGCCATCGGAAATATGGACATCAGCAAAAATAAAGCCGCGTGCCCTGCAAAGGAGGACACGTGGTCAAATTTTACTTTTCTGACAAAACTATACGCAATCTCGTAGACCGCTCTGATTTCTTTTCTTGTGATTCGTTTCTTTGTGTGCATTCGTTACTGCTTTTCCTTTTCTTTTGCCTTCTTGATGAGGAACAAGTCGCTGATCGCCTTTCCGAGATTATGCGGATATAATTGCACAACGGGGCTGTCTATGATATCTCCGATCTTCATCTTAAATCCAACCTTTACAAACTTGTCGTCATCTGGAAATTCATATGCCAAATATTCGCCGTCCTCCATAAATTTTGTATCCGGTGTTGATATATCCGTCTTTCGCTCCAGCATGACACTCATAGATGTCGCCGCAGCTCCCATCATCTGATTCATCGCCTCCGACACAGCACTCAGATGCAGGTCACTAAGATCCATCTTGGCAAAATCCCCTTTGCCATCACTGCCCATCATCAAGTCCGCGATCGCCTTGGCATCCTGCTCCTCCAGCATCAAAATACTACAGCCTTTCACACCCTCCACATAATTGACCTTCACAAAGACTTTCTTAGAAGATACATTTTTTGTATATTCGCTCTTTTCAACAATCTCAACTCTTGGCGGCGTGATATCTACGGTCTGACGCACCAACATACTCAGCGTCGATGCCGAGCTTCCCAGACAAATATTTGAAATCTCCCCTATCGCGTCTATTTCCATTTCAGAAAACATATAAATCCCCATTTACATACCTCCAAAATTATCTTCTACTGCATCAGTGTTTCCGGTTCGCATTCCAAAGCCTTTGCCAGCTTTCTTACAAGCTTTTCCGGCTGTCTGGTCAAATCGCAGAAAGAAACCTCACAGTTGCGCACCGCAGCCACACTATACCCCATCCGCTCCGCAATCTGCTGCCTTGTTTTTCCCAACTCCAGACGCCGCATTTTTACCGGAGATACCTTGGCAAACCGAATATACATTCTCTTTCCGTCATAGTTCACTGTATTTACCAGCTGTACAATCTCCCCTCCATTTCCCATCGTATCTTTATCCACTTTATAGACGGATACGATTGCCGTCATCAACTTTTTCATGATCGTCTCATCATCATAATGGCAAATCTCTTCCATTGGTATGTACAAATCCATATAGAGCGCTTTCAGTTCGTTGACCCGTTCCTCATCCATCTTTAAGACATAATTGTTTTCCTTCGCTTCATTATACAAAGATAGTATTTTGAGCCAGAAGGCATTTTTATCAAATCCTGCCATTGTTCTCCTCCATCACGTAACTATTATACTAGATAATTATACGCCTCATGCAAAATGCTGTCAATTAATTTCATCCCTGCTGCTTAAATGCATTCCGATACTGAATAGGTGTTTTCCCAGTCGCCTTTTTAAATGCCTGCGAAAAATAGGACTGCGAAGAAAACCCGAGCGTGCCCGAAATCTGAGAAATCGAATACGACGTGGATTCAAGCAGCGATTTTCCCTCCTGAATCCGCTTCTGAAGAAGATACGTGATCGGAGAAATCCCAATATACTTCGTGAAGGCATGTACCATATAATATTTGTTCATATGAGAGAGCGACGCCAGCATATCCAGCGTTATATTCTCTGCATAATTTGCATCCAAATAATTCTTGATCTGTGTACACTCCCTGTTTACAAGTGCATTGCTGCTCTGCACAATCGACAGATTATTGTTCCTGAGCATACAGATCATGATCACCTCGAGAAGATTCTGGCACACGGTCTCGTAGTTTGCCGCCTTCTTGTTGATCTCCTCAAGCAGAATATTCAAATACGCATAGATATTCGAGTTCTGAGTGTTATATTTGTATACATTCCCGAACGCAGTCCGCATAAACACGCCATCCTGCGTGGCAGCAATCTCCTCAAAGGAAAAGGAGAGCCCCTCTATTCCCAACACAATGTATTCGAGCGGCATTGTAGACAGCGACTTCTCTGTATGCTGCACATTGGGATTGATAATGACCATATCATTCTTCCCCACAGAAAATTCCATGCCCTCAGTGATGAAGGAGCCGCTGCCCTGCACGACATAAAACAGTTCGCTGAA
Organism: uncultured Lachnospiraceae bacterium; assembly: GCA_910586405.1. Taxonomy (GTDB): domain Bacteria; phylum Bacillota; class Clostridia; order Lachnospirales; family Lachnospiraceae; genus COE1. Next base: position 33,736 of record CAJUII010000003.1, on the reverse strand, counting down.
CGCATGTGAATGCAGTATGCTCTGCCAGTCTCCCTCGTACTTTGAGGTAGAAACATATAAAAGCTTTATGTTGTCAAAACAGGACAATTTATTGTCCTCGATACAATGCCTTGTATTTCCCATACCCTCTCTCCTTTCCATAATAGTGTGGTGAACACCTTCCTTATTAAAATATAACAGAATTTATATATTTTGTCCACTTAGATATATTTCTTAAAATTTCTAAAAATTTCGCAATCATTTTATTGTGAATAGCGTACATATTATTTTCACTGTTTATTCAAACTTATTTTTCTTCTGTAAATATTGCATAAAACATTTTTACAGAAACTCTTTTTGATGTATCACTTACACAATTGATTATTTTTGCACGCAAAAATTTTAAATATTTTTCAACAAAAAGCAATATTTATAAAATATCTAGCAATAATCAGATTGAAACCTAAAAATGATTTCGCTATACTTAAGTCATACTTAAAACTACTTAATGCAATTGCATTAATTTTTCTTCGAGACAGTTCGAAAGGGAGGGATTTTTATGAAATCAAAAAAAGTTATTTCATCCTTATTAGTAGCTGCTATGGCTACAACGCTTCTTGCTGGATGCGGTGGTTCCAACGATAAGCCGGCGGCACCCGCAGACAACACACCCGCGGACAACACCGCATCCAACGACGCGGCGGACACACCAGCGGCAGATACGCCAGACACAACACCGGCAGAGGACGACGCGCCAGTTGAGGAGCAGACTTTGAAAGTAGCAGCTTTTGAGGGCGGCTACGGCGCAGAGATGTGGGCTGAGGTTGCGGCAGCTTTTGAGGATTCCCATCCTGGCGTAACAATCGAGCTGACCATCGACAAGAAGCTGGAGGATGTCATCAGCCCTGCAATGAAAGCTGGGGACTATCCAGATGTTGTACACCTCGCAACCGGACGTGAGGCAGCGCTGACTGAGACACTGACTAAGGAAAAAGCACTTCTTCCGCTGACAGATGTCCTTGAGATGACTGTTCCCGGCGAGAGTGTAAAGGTAAAAGACAAGATTATCCCTGGTTTCCTTGACACATTGGCAACCAATCCATATGGAGATGGCGTGACCTATTATGCACCGATGTTCTACAGCCCATGCGGACTCTTTTACAACGCAGGACTTTTCAAAGAAAAAGGCTGGGACGTTCCTACGACATGGGAAGAAATGTGGACTTTGGGTGACACCGCAAAAGCAGATGGCATCGCACTCTTTACATATCCCACAACGGGTTACTTTGACGCGTTCACTTACGCTACACTGTCCTCGGCAGGCGGTCCTGAATTTTTCGACAGTTGTATGACCTATGAGGACGGAATCTGGGAAAGTGAAAATGCAACGAAGGTATTTGAGCTGATTGCAAAGCTTGGCACATACACAGAGGGCACTACTGTTGCCAACGCCAACAATGACAACTTCACAAAGAATCAGCAGTTGATTCTCGACAACAAGGCAATCTTCTGTCCAAACGGCACATGGCTGCCGGGTGAGATGGCTGAGGCACCGCGCGCAGACGGCTTTGAGTGGGGATTTATGGCAATACCGGCAGTCAACGCTGGCGGTGAAGGATGCTCTTTCTGCTGGTTTGAGCAGATGTGGATTCCGGCAGCGGCACAGAATCAGGATATGGCAAAGGAATTTGTAGCATATATGTACTCCGACGAGGCAGCACAGATATTTGCAAAATCAACTGCAATCCAGCCAATCACAGGCGTCAGCGACTCTCTCGAAGGCGACAACAAGATGTTCTACAGCATCTATGACAACGGCGCTACCGCAGTTATGGGCGGATTCGCTTCCACTGCACCGGTTGAGGGCGTAAACATGCTCGACACTCTTTGCGGCACAGTTAACAGTATCGTTAGCGGCGACAAGACCGTTGCGGACTGGCAGGCTGCTGTAGAGGAAGCAAGCGATAAATTGAGAGCGGCAATGGAATAAGGTATTAGGAGCGCTCCGAAGGTTTCCGCCTTTGGAGCGTTTTTGTTACAGAAAATGGAGGTATGAGTGTGAAAAAAGTCAGAGAAAAAACAATTTTCATAACCCTATGCGTAGCTCCGGCAGTCATATTGTTTATTATTTTTATGCTGATTCCCACCTTTAACGTCTTTAAGATGTCACTGTACAAGTGGGGAGGCTACTCCAACAACAAACAGTTTGTCGGGCTGAACAATTTTAAAATTCTGATGGAAGACACGAACTTTTTCCGTTCCTTCCAGAATACAGTCTTGTTAATTGCCTGCGTGACCATCGTCACGATGGCGCTTTCCTTGATTTTTGCGGCGATTCTCTCCCGCGAAAAAATCAAAGGGCAAAATATTTTCCGTGTGATATTTTACATCCCCAACATTTTGTCTGTTGTCGTCATCTCGGCAATTTTTTCAGCAATCTATGACCCAAACAGCGGACTTTTAAATAGTATCATCGGTATTTTCAGAGGGACTGAAAAGACTCCGATTCTCTGGCTGGGCGATCAGAAACTCGTCATCTACAGTCTTGTGATCGCAATGATCTGGCAGGCGATCGGCTACTACATGGTTATGTACATGGCAAGTATGGCAAGCGTTCCCGAAAGTCTGTATGAGTCTGCCGATCTCGAGGGCGCAAGCAAAATCCGTCAGTTCTTCTCCATCACGCTCCCGCTGATCTGGACGAACATCAGAACGACTTTGACCTTCTTTGTCATCAGTTCTATCAATATTAGCTTCCTGATCGTAAAGGCACTGACAAACGGCGGACCTGACGGAGCGACTGAAGTATTCTTGAGCTATATGTACAAACAGGCGTACACCAATTCCTCTTATGGGTATGGTATGGCAATCGGCGTAGTCGTATTCTTATTCTCCTTTGGACTATCGGCACTCATCAACTTTGTCACCAAGAGAGAACCCTTGGAATTTTAGAGGAGGGAGAAGAAATGAGTACAAGCAAGCTGTATAAAATTTTTATTTATGTTGCCCTGTTGACACTCGCTGTCAGTATTGTGATTCCCGTAGGCTGGGTATTTATGGCATCTGTCAAGGAAAACTCGGAGTTTTATGGAAATCCCTGGACGCTGCCAAAGGGCTTCTATTTTCAGAACTTTATTGATGCCTTTGAGAAAGCAAAAATGGGCGAGTACTTCCTTAATTCTATCCTTGTGACAGGTCTGGCGCTCATCATCCTGCTGGTCGTGGCGCTGCCTGCCGCCTATGTACTTGCACGCTACCGCTTCTTTGGCAGCAAGCTCATCAATATTATGTTCATGGGCGGACTGTTTATCAATGTAAATTATATTGTTGTGCCAATATTCCTCATGTTTGTGGATGCCGATAAATTCCTGCGGCTTCTGGGAACGGACGGCTTTTTCCTCAACAATCTCTTTGTCGTGGCGCTTGTCTACGCCTCCACGGCACTGCCGTTTACGATCTATCTGCTCTCCGGCTTCTTTGTCACGATACCGCGTGATTATGAGGAGGCAGCTTACATGGATGGCAGCGGATATTTCCGAACCATGGTACAGATTATGATGCCAATGGCACTGCCGAGCATTATCACGGTCATTTTGTTCAATTTCCTGTCCTTCTGGAACGAGTACATCATCTCCATGACACTGCTCACCAAGGATTCCAAAACGCTGCCCGTCGGTCTGATGCAGTTAATGCAGGCGCAGAAAGCAGCGGCAAACTATGGACAGCTTTACGCGGGACTTGTGATTGTAATGCTCCCGACGCTGATCCTGTACATTTTAGTGCAAAAGAAATTGACGCAGGGCATGAGCCTTGGCGGATTAAAAGGTTAGTCTGGAGGTGTGGATATGAAATATATCATCTGGTTACTATATTTGCTGGTATTCATCGCCAGCATGGCACTGATTGTCACAGGGCAGCGCAATATCGGTCCCAGCGGACTTGGTACAATGCTCGTCGGACTCGCGGGAATCTTGGTACTGCTCTACCTCTACAACAAAAAATACCAATAAATATTTATAAGAAAATATTCAAAATTAAATGCCAAGAAATACAGATTAAAAGCATACTATAAAAGAATTGCAATAAGGAGGTGTCCCACAATGAGTACAGAAAACACAGGCAGGCTCACACTGCCTACAGATGTGGACATGGTTGACGAAACCATACGCCTGAAAAATATGCTGGGCGCAGATGCGCTGCGGGACTGTGACGGAACAACCATGCCCGATGCATTATTGAATCAGGGCGCCAAAATCTACGCGACATACTACACCACCAGAAAAGATAATGACTGGGCGATGCAGCATCCTGAGGAAATTCAGCAGGAGTACCTGATCAGCGACCGCATCACCGCAAAGGGTGAAAGTCTGCGCATCAAACTGATGAAAGGTTTTCATACGGAGCAGCTCAAAGTCAACACCATCGATTCTCCTAAGCGCTGGTGGGAGGTTATTGACAGAACTACCGGCGAGATCGTTCCGACAGCGCATTGGGAATACGATGAGTCATCGGGCGAGGTTGTCATTGATACCGTTCCGTATCATCAGTACACTGTCAGCTTCCTCGCATTCCTGATCTGGGACCCTGTACATATGTATAATTTTATCACAAACGACTGGAAGGACGCACCGCATCAGCTCACTTACGATGTGCGGCAGCCCAAAACGCAGGCTTATGTCAAAGAAAAACTAAAAAAATGGTGTGAGGATAATCCCAATGTCAATGTAGTGCGCTTTACCACCTTTTTCCACCAGTTTACTCTGACCTTTGATGATCAGAAGCGTGAAAAATATGTGGAGTGGTTTGGCTACAGCGCCAGCGTCAGCCCTTACATCTTAGAACAATTTGAAAAGTGGGCTGGCTATCCGTTCCGTCCAGAATATATTGTCGATCAGGGTTATCACAACTCCACATTTCGAGTGCCCTCCAAACAATTCCGCGATTTTATCGAGTTTCAGCAGATTGAAGTCTCCAAGCTTGCAAAAGAGCTGGTGGACATCGTACACAGCTACGGCAAAGAGGCAATGATGTTTTTGGGCGATCACTGGATTGGTACAGAACCCTTCGGCAGATATTTCCAGAATATCGGACTTGATGCTGTTGTCGGTTCTGTTGGAGATGGCGTCACACTGCGTATGATTTCGGATATCAAGGGTGTGAAATACACGGAGGGACGTCTGCTGCCCTACTTTTTCCCCGATGTGTTCACCGAGGGCGGCGACCCGATCGGCGAGGCGCAGGACAACTGGCTCAAGGCGCGCAGAGCAATCCTTCGCTCCCCGCTTGACCGCATCGGATACGGCGGATATCTCAAGCTGGCAGCACAGTGGCCAGGCTTTATTGACCAGATTCAGCGCGTCGTTGACGAGTTTCGGCAAATCCACCAAAACATGCAGGGGACAAAAGCGCACACAGCCCCTTTTAAGGTAGCGATTCTAAACTGCTGGGGCGGCATCCGGCGCTGGATGTCCAATCAGGTGCACCACGCGTTATGGTACAGGGAAATCTATTCGTATGTAGGCGTTATCGAGTGTCTGAGCGGAATGCCAATCGACGTTGAATTTATTGACTTTGATCAAATCAAAAATGGCATCGATCCCGAAATCCGCGTGATCATCAATGCCGGGGACGCCTACACTTCATGGAGCGGCGCCGAGAATTGGAAGGACGAGAAGGTTGTCTGCGCTCTCCGCCGTTTTGTCGATGAGGGCGGCGGTTTCATCGGCGTGGGCGAACCGAGTGCGTGCCAGTATCAGGGACGTTATTTCCAGCTCAGCGATGTGCTGGGTGTTGACAGAGAGCTTGGCTTCTCCATGAGCACAGACAAATATAATACAATGGACAGCAAACACTTTATCTTGGAGGATATCCCCGGCGAAATTGATTTTGGCGAGGGCAAGAGTCGTATCTATGCGCAGGGTGCGCACTACCAAATCCTGAATATGGACGGAAAATACAGCCGTCTGGTCGTCAACGAATACGGCAAAGGCAGAAGCGTCTACTTCACAGGACTTCCGTACTCTCCTCAGAACTGCCGCATCCTGCTGCGCGCAATTTATTTTGCTGCACACCAGGAAGAGGAGATGAAGAAATACTATGTCACCAACGTGGACACAGAACTCGCCGCATTTGAGCAGACCGGAAAAATTGCTGTCATCAACAACTCAAAGGAGCCGCAGACAACTGATTTGTATGTGCAGGGTACACGCTTTGCACAATTAGACTTAGCACCGATGGAATTGCGGTGGATTCAGATCAATGAGAAGGAGAAACAATGAATACAGAACATCCAGCTTGTGCCAAAATCGATGAGGCGATCGCCGCATTCCCCATAGAGACTGCCCAAAACGGCAGTCTCGTGGAGAGACGCCCTTATGGAAACGGGCATATCAACGACACCTTCCTGCTGCGCTGCACATCCCCCGATCAAAACGAGACGAAGTTTATCCTACAGCGCATGAACCATGATATTTTCAAAAACCCGCCACAGTTGATGGAGAATGTGGTCCAGGTCACACAACACCTGCGCCGTACCATCCTCTCCCAAGGCGGTGATCCAAACAGAGAGACCTTGAATGTACTGCAAACGAGAAACGGCGCAGACTGGTATCAGGACAGCAGTCAAAATTACTGGCGTGTCTTTCCGTTTATCGAGCGCTCTGTATGCCTTGAAAAAGTGGAGAGCGAAAAGGATTTTTATGACAGTGCTGTCGCTTTCGGAAATTTTCAGAGACAGCTTGCAGACTTTCCTGTCAGGAAACTGCATGAAACCATTCCTAATTTTCACAATACTTCCTCCCGTTTTGAGGATTTCCAGAAGGCTGTTCAGGAGGGCGACCAATCGCGGGCTGCGCTTGCACAGGCAGAGCTTGCCTTCGCCCTCGACCGCAAACAGGATACGGCAGTCCTGACAAACCTGCTCGCCGAAGGCAAGCTGCCGCTGCGGGTGACACACAACGATACCAAGCTCAACAACATCCTGTTCGATGCGGACACCCACAAAGCATTGTGTATCATTGACCTTGATACGGTCATGCCCGGACTTTCTCTGTACGACTTTGGAGATTCTATTCGATTTGGTGCAAACACCGGTGCAGAGGACGAGACTGATCTATCAAAAGTAGAACTGGATCTATCGTTGTTTGAAGCCTTCACAAAAGGCTATCTGGAGGGCTGCGCCGGAAGTCTTGCGCCAAAGGAGATCGAGATGCTCCCCATGGGCGCAAAACTGATGACATACGAGTGCGGCATCCGGTTTCTGGCGGATTTCCTGACAGGAGACCACTATTTCAAGACTCACCGTGAGCATCATAATTTAGACCGTGCAAGAACACAGTTCAAGCTCGTAGCAGATATGGAAGCCAAGTGGCACGATATGACTGTTATTGTAAAAAAATATGAGAACCCCGCCAAATAAGGGGTTCTTTTTACATGATTTGGCTTTGTCATTCATACTATTAGGTAATAGATAACTTTTGAAAGGATCTTGATTCGATGCAGATTTATGTCGTCAAAGAACATGACAGCTTGGACAGTATCGCAGACGCGTACATGGTCAATGCGGAGGAAATTGCCTATGCGAACCAGATTTCTGCGCCATATCCCCTAGCGGTAGGTCAGGCGCTGCTGATTCCAACACAGGAGGAAAACTACCAGAAACAGGAGGTCTATGTCAACGGTTATGCCTATCCATATATACGCAGCGAAGTACTGACAGAAACCTTGCCCTATCTGACCACGCTTTCTGTGTTCTCCTATGGCTTCACACCAAATGGAACACTGATTCCGCCCCAAGTGGATGACAGCCGGATGATTCATGAAGCATGGTCGAAGGGCGTTGCACCCATTCTGGTATTAACGCCCTTTGACCAGACAGGAATGTTCAACAATTATCTGATCAGTGAAATTACCCACAATATGACAGCCCAGCAGAACCTCATCGATCAAATGCTTCTGTTGATGGAGGAAAAGGGCTTTGCCGGAATCGACCTCGACTTTGAGTACATTCTGCCAGAGGACCGAGTGTCCTATGCAGATTTTGTCGCAAATGTCAGAGCGCAGGCATCTTTAAAGGGCTATACCGTCTCTGTGGCGCTCGCACCAAAAACTTCTGCAAATCAAAAGGGACTTTTATATGAAGGAAAAGATTATAAGCTGCTCGGCGCGGCGGCAGACAGTGTCCTGCTCATGACCTATGAATGGGGCTATACCTACGGGCCTCCCATGGCTGTCGCACCGATCAACAAAGTGCGCGAGGTTGTGGAGTATGCGGTCACAGAAATTCCAACGGAAAAAATAGACCTAGGCATTCCCAATTACGGTTATGACTGGACACTGCCCTTTGTCCAAGGCACGTCCAAGGCGCGCACGATTGGCAATGTCGAAGCCGTGCAGCTTGCCATTGAAAATGATGCGGTAATACAGTTTGACCAGACGGCAATGTCTCCCTACTTTCACTATGAAAAAGACGGACTACAACATGAAGTCTGGTTCGAGGATGTGCGAAGCATGAAGGAGAAATTCCATCTTATCACAGAATATGGTCTTCGTGGAATGGGATACTGGCAGATCATGCGGCTGTTTCGCGCAAATTGGCTGCTGCTCGACGATACCTTTGAGATTCACCGGATATAAAGCTCAGCCGCCCGCCAGCGCCCTCTGCACGCACAATGCCCCCCATCCAATTCTGCTGTCCGGGCGGTCTGACACACCAGAAAGCGGCTGCGCCCCACGAATCAGACTCGCCTTCAAACGCTCTCCATAGAGAAATCTGTCATTGCCGCGCACAATTCCCCATTCCATCAACAACGCCGCTGCGCCAGTGACAAATGGTGTCGCAAAGGAAGTTCCCGATACCTGCTCATATCCTCCGTTTGGCATCGGTACTGTGATATTGACACCCGGCGCAGTCAGATCAGGCTTCACATCCGCAATAATCTGCTGCCCGCCTGCCGTGTCCGTCCTGCCGTCATTGTAACGGTATACGTATCCTCTGCCTGAAAAATCCGCATAGCTTTTGCGCGATATATCATAAGCGCCGACTGTGACTGCCCTTCTAGCTGTCGAAGGAATGGTGATTGTCATCTCTGGCGTTGGCAGAAAAAATCCTGTTGTCGCAGTTCTGGCGGCATAGCTTGGCAGATAAAAGCGGTACTCCCCTGTCACCAACGACACTGGAATCAGCTCCAGACGCCATACGCCGCTATTGATATAGCTTCCGCTCGGAATCATATCGATAAAAATTTCCTGTTGTACATTGTAGGGCAGCGGCTTTCCGAGATAACATAAAAGCTGCGTCTGCTCTAGTGTCCGCCGCTGTGCCTGCGCCTCTCTAAGCCTGGAAAGTTCGAGTGTAGTCTGCTCCCCTCCAGGCGATGTGATGCCCAGCTCAAAGATATCCTGATAAAATTTCCACAACTGTATGCTCAACCCTGTCTCATAATCACCCACCGCAAGCTCCACTGTCCGGCGTTCCTGCTGTATAATCCCTGCCGTGTGCCCTCTTGATGTCCCTTCATTCCCGCTCCCAATGACAAGCACACTCCTTCCCACCTCTGAGGCATTATCGATAAAGCGTTCCAGCAGTGAATTGCCCTGATGATCTCCATAAGTGTTGCCAAAGCTGATATTGACAGCCACTGGTCTGTTTAAGGTTACACCCAGGTTGACTGCATAATTAACGCCTCGCATGAGCTGTGTCGTTCTGGGAAACGAATCGGCCTGTGGATGCCCCAGCCTGATAATCAATAAATCCGCTTTTGGCGCAACACCCATACCCGTGCCTGCCGCTACGCCTGCCACCGCAGTCCCATGTCCCGACAAATCAAAAACGGGCACCAGCTTTTGACCGTTCTCACGTCCCAAAGCCAGTGCCTCGTTTATCATTTCTCTTGTATACAGCACACCCTCCCGATATCCCGGCGGAGGCAGTCTTCCCTGCTTCTCATCTGGCTGCTGCGTCTGGTCCCAGATTGCCAAAATGCGCGTCTGTCCGTCAGCGCCGCGAAATTCCGGCAGAAAGTAATCGATTCCGCTGTCAAGTACGGCAATGATCACATTTTCACCTGTCAGATATGGTTCTTGCTGTGTTACCTGTGCGACACAGGACTGTGTTTTTTCCAAATCATTCATAAAACAACCACATCATTTCTCATTCATAACGTTCTATTTTCTATCATATGCCACTGTGACAATCTGTGTTCTGTTTTTAAATCTTAAATTTGCTGATCATATCTACCATGGACTCCACTTGCGCTTTCTGCTGCTCACTGACAGCCGCTGTCTCCTCTGAGGTCGCGGAGTTATTATCTACTATGCCGGCTACAACGCCGATACTCTCATTGATATGTCCTATACTCTCAACTTCGAGTTTCAGTTTATCCACAATACCGTTAATACGGCCTGTCGTCTCCTCCGCGCCCATCTGCACTTCTTCCATGTTTGCGGCAGCCTCACGCGAAATACGCGTGCCAACTTCAACCGACTCGACCGTCCGCTTGATCAGCTCAGACGTCTGACCCACTGCATTCTGAGACGCCTCTGCGAGCTTCTTCACCTGTTCTGCCACGACTGCAAAGCCTCTGCCAGCCTCACCAGCTCTTGCAGACTCTATGGACGCATTCAGTGAAAGCAGATCGATCTCCTCCCCTATATCTGAAATCGCTGAGATGACTGCGATTATCTGCTCCGAGCATTGATTGATCTCTCTCATGGCAGCTCTGAGTTCTTTCATTTTCTGTGCACCCACCACCAGCGTAGAGCTTGCCAGGTTGGATATCTTTACAGCCTCCTCCGCCTCTTTTTCATTATATGCAATGCTGTTGCCAAGCTCTGTGAGCAGCATCATGAGATCTGAAACCTCTGTCGCCTGCCCTGTACACGCTGTCGCAAGATCATCTGCGGCATAGGCAAGCTGACCAGAGCCGCTGTCAATCTCTCTGGCCACATCCTGTATCATGCTCACTGTATTACGCATATCACTGACAATCTGATTCAAGGAATCCTTGATCTTTACATAATCTCCAACATAATTCTGCTGCACTGTCACAATGTAATTCCCCTGCCCCATCTGTTCCAGAATAGAAGAAATTTCATCAATGATAGCGCTCATATTATCCTTCATAAAATGTATGGCAGCAACCATGTTGCCCACCTCGCTGTCATCCTCTTTTAAGTCAAATTCCGCATGAAGATTGCCGTCTGCAAGCAGTGTCATCTGATCCGCAACCTTGATGATCGGAGTGAGTAACTCTGTCTGCGAGAATTTGATCGTCCGCAGACACTGCTGTGCAAGTCTGATAAAGCCTGCCAAAAAGGCGACAGCACATATGATCTGAATCATCAGGAGCATTTTTTTGGAGGAATCCAGCCTGTCTTGAATCTTGTTGATCACCTCATCCGTCAGAGAATTAATCTTCTGAATCGTATTGCTGTACTCCTCACCAAACACAAACTCCGTCGCTGACGCCACATCTCCTGCCGCGACTGCCGCCATGGCCTCCTCCTCAAGCGGTACCAGATTATCAGAAAGCGCAGCGATTTCCCGAAGCTCCGCCCACTCATGTTCCTTGATATCATTCGCCTCAAGACCTGACCAAGCGATATCTCTATTCTTATCAGTCTTTAACTCCTTCATATAGGCATCATAATACAACTGATCCGCAGAAACCGCATACGACTGCACTGCAGTTGTCAGCGCCTTTGACCCCAGACGATACTGGTTCAAATACATCGTACTCTCAAGCTGATCATTCGACACCACCGCGTAGCCAACACTGGCAAAAAATAGCAGCAACAGCAGGACAACGCCTAACACCAGCGAGCCTTTTGTCTGCTTCACAATCTTTCTCAGCCGCGCCACCTGACTGTTCTTTCCCAATACTTCACCTGTAGATACATGTCTCGTCTTCTCCATACCTGCAACCATATCCTTTCGACTAACATTACGCTTTATTTGTTAAAAATACCATGTTTTCAGTAAAAAGGTATTAGAAATTATCTAAAATTTACAATCCACTACGTGATATTCTTGGCAAATATTTACCATAATTATACTCGAAAATCAACAATCGGTCAACAAATATTACAAAAAAACAACACGAATCCTTAGCCCTTTCTATCTTTGCATGTCACAACAAGCCCAACGGCCATCAGGACAATTGCAATCACCTGTACGCATACTTTGACAGG
>CAJUII010000003.1:0-21468 GCA_910586405.1 uncultured Lachnospiraceae bacterium | reverse complement strand
AAAGAATATAGTATAAAAATGCTGCTATCAAACGCTGTCAGCACGTCAAAAAAGGAGACTCCCTCATATGCCAAACGCAAAACTCGAAAATCTCCTCAATCTCGCCCTCTCCGCAACAGAAGCAGAAATACAAAAATCCCATGTTCTCGGAACAGGGTACAGTCCTGCCTCAAAAACATGGGAATTGATCGTCAAATATCACGGACCACTCGAACGCCTCGAATCGGAAGTCATCCACATCGAACCGCTGATCAACGGTTACGCCATCGCAACCGTTCGGGAGGATTTCATAGACGCCTTCGCAGACCTCGATGAAGTCGAGTTTGTCGAAAAGCCCAAACGACTATATTTTGAATAGTTGGAAATAGATTTAACGATATACCACTGCATTCCATCTCAGCTCATTCTTAAATGTCCTGATATCCGTATTCTTGTCGATGACAACTGCCTCGATGCCCATCGCATCTGCCCAGTCAACCATCTGTTCTACGGACAGATCATAAGAAAATGCTGTGTGGTGTGCACCGCCTGCCAGAATCCATGCCTCTGCACCTACCGTAAGGTTCGGCTCCGGTGTCCAGAACGCTGTCGCAACTGGCAGCTTCGGCATCGGCTTCTCTACCTTCTTGCAGTCAACTGCATTGATGATCAGGCGGAAACGATTGCCAAGATCAATCAGTGATGTCGCGACAGCAGCACCCGTCTTCGATGTAAATACAAGCCTTGCCGGATCCTCTCTGTTGCCCATAGACAGCGGACATACTTTGATCGAAATATCACCCTCTGAAATACTCGGACATACCTCCAGCATATGCGCCTGCAAAATGCCTTCCTTGCCCGGAACAAAATTATAAGTATAATCCTCCATAAAGGATGTACCCTTCGCATCCTTGACATTCGACGCCATAATCTTCATCAGGCGGACCATCGCTGCGGTTTTCCAGTCTCCCTCACCGCCAAAGCCATAGCCTTTCTCCATTAGGCGCTGAATCGCAAGACCTGGGAGCTGCTTCAAGCCGCCAAGCATCCCAAAGTGTGTGACAATCGCATGATAATCTCTCTCCTCAAGGAACTTCTCCATTCCAATCTCGATGCCTGCCTGCACCTCTACATGCCTTCTGAACTCTGCATCATCCCTGCCTTCTGTCAGAATCCTGTATCTGCTGTAGTATTCGTCTGTCAGGTTCTTGATCTCTGTGTCTGAAACCGCATCGACATACGCTGCCAAATCATTGACATTGTAATGATCGATCTCCCAGCCAAACTTAATTTGAGCCTCGACCTTGTCCCCCTCTGTAACGGCAACATTGTTCATGTTGTCTCCAAAACGGCACACTCTGATATGAGAGGACTCCATCACACTTCTTTGAGTGCTCTGCCACATTCCTAAGACACTCATCACCATATAGATCCTGTGAACCTGTTGCAAACCAAAACTTATAATTTTTTCCTGTTTTCATGAATACCCTCCAAATCTGTGATTATTGTTACTATATTTTTACCACAAAAAGAAACAGAAAACAAGATTTATTTTATCTAAAAATAAAGTATTTTATTATGCATTAAATACAAAAAACAAGAACACCCTTCTGGGTGTCCCTGATCAGTGAACTTCCTCACTTGCCGCAAGCTGCTGGATATCATATAGAACTCTCATTTCCTTCTTCCCCACTTCCATACGATATTTCTCAAGAATCCTGTTGACGACTACGTCCGCGTTGTCCCCGCTCACATCCATCAACAGTGCCAATACCTGTGAGGAACTGTACTTTGTCGTCACATCCCCTTTCCTCAGCGAAGAAACTACAGCATGCTGCAAATATGCCAATTGTTCTTGAAGTATTGCTTCATCTATCCCCGCATAATCATCTAAAGTGAATAACACACATTGTACTTCCCGGTGCTCGCGAATCAGATTTCTCTCCATAAAACGATATATCTTTTCAAAGTCATTGTAAGCTACTTCGTAAGAACCTTCCATTTTCCTCTCCTTCAATCTTCTGGTAATCTCCTTTAGGGAACTGTGTGGTCTGACATCCTCAAAACATCTGCTTTCTGACGCACTGATATCCGAAAAAAACCGATATCCATTCTTTCCCTCATTCTTTACATTATAAAGCGCCTTATCTGAATTTCCATACAACGCCTCATAATCTGTCCCGTCCAACGGTGCGCTGGCAATCCCCATTGACACCGTGACTCGCAATAACCTGCCTGGCGCCACCAGTTCCCGTTCAATCTGCCGAATAATGCGCTGGGCTTTTGCTCTCAGCTCATCTTTGCCGTAATACCCTGGTGTAAAAACCACAAATTCATCCCCACCGAGCCTAGCCACAATATCATTGACATCCACAGCCTTGTTGAGTCCCTTTGCAAATCTGACCAGTACTCTGTCTCCTTCCATATGCCCATATGTATCATTGACATCTTTAAAGTTGTCCATATCCATGATAAAGAAAGTCCCTTTGCAATCCGTCTTTAACAAAGCGTTAATCTTCTCTGCAATTCCCTGGCGGCTCCTGAGTCCTGTGAGTGTATCCCTCTTTGCCAGGTCGATCATTTCCTGCTGCCTTTGTACCGTCTTCGCCATTTCCTGTAGCTGAATCTCCAGACTTCTTTTCATCATTTCAAGTTCTGACACTCTTTTGTTCTCACTGACTACGATTTTTGGCTGAAAAATTGTATGCATATCCATCCCTTCTACTTCTCTTGTACAATCTATATCCCTCCTGTTACTTCCCCCGAAAAATTGTTCAAAAATGCGATAAAATGAACAGACTCATTATACCGCAAACCTGATATGATTACTATTATTTTTTTATAAAAATATCTATACTATTTTTTACAATTATGTATAATATAACCATACAAACAAAAACGATAGGGGACGCGTTTTTCTGCAACTATTTATCAAATATGAGACAATCAGCACATTAGAAAGAGGTGAACATACCATGGAACCCGATTTTTATACCAAACGCACACAGAAACTTTTGCTCAGCGGCTATCCCGTGAACGTTAACACGATAGACTGCTCCTTTCCCAATGCCCCTATCATCCATTGGCATTGGCATGAGGAAATTGAATTTCAATACATTCAAAAAGGTCAGGCATACATAACCTGTGAGGAGGATAATATTTCTGTATCAGAAGGCGATATTTTCTTTATCAACCAAGCTGTCAGGCACTTCATCACACCGTCTGGTCCTGATGGCGTCATTTACAACTCCATTATCGTACATCCATCTTTTATATTGGGATTTGGTCAGTTGGAACTAGAGAGTAAATACATCAATCCCATTATCGCAAACTGCACCTTCACCCATCTGCACATCACGCGCAGCGACAGCATATACGAATCATTTTTGACATTTTTAAAACAGTTGATCACACTCAACGAAACGCGGACTTCCTGCTATGAGCTTCTGTCCAAAGCAGTCATCCTTCAACTGTGGAAGCTGCTCTACGACCGGCTCCCAGACAGAACTGCTACCCCCTATAAAATCACTGCGCGTATTGCCAATCAGGATGCCGAGCGGGTGAAACAGGCAATGGTCTTCATTCAGGAACATTATATGGAACCCATCACGTTAAATGACATCGCAGACTCCATCCTCGTCAGCAAAAGTGAATGCTGCCGCTGTTTCAAGCGTTCTACAGGTCTGTCTCCCTTCGAGTACCTGATGAAATACCGCATCACAGAATCCGCCAAATTTATGCACCGCAAATCACATGATTCCATCTCCGAAATTGCAGGTGCTGTCGGTTTTAACAACACAAGTTATTTTAATAAAGTATTCAAAAAATTTATGGGCTGTACCCCAACAGAATACCGCCAATCCCTCCGAAGAGAACTGCCAAAGCTCACCTGAAACCGTCACTTCCCGCGCAGCGGTTTCAGATTCAGCAGCCAAAGCCCTCCCGCAAGACATACGGATCCTGCGAGCGCTATGACTCCCATCGAGGCAGCACTATAGCTCTCGCCGAACAGAAACGGCAGCATCTGTTCCATCGTCTCTGGATAAAACATCACAACCACAGCAACCGCATTGTTCAAGAAATGCATCAAGGCAGTCAGAAAAATGCTTCCAGTGCGGTACACCACATAGCAGAACAAAATGCCCAGAAGCCCCGTAGTAAAAAACTTGACAACACTCAGATGATATATGCCAAATACCGCGCCGCTGATCAAGATCGCTGCTGCTGGACGCAGACGCTTTTTGGCTGCTGCCAGAAAATATCCCCGAAACAGCGCTTCCTCACACACCGCCGGCGCCAATGCGATAATCAACAGCGCCTGAGCAAAATTGGATCCGTCTAAAATATAGTTCATGGTATCATTCACTGCCTGTACATCCTGTTCAAACAGACTGCTCAGCAATGTCGAGAGCAGAATCACAATCAGATAACATCCAATCTCTGCAAATACTGCTCCCAGCACCCAGACTGGCTTGGGCGCATGGAGTGAAAATGTCTCTTTCATATCTTTCTTGGTATACCATGATGCCAAAAGCGGAACGCCTATGATGAACAGCTGTGTTATCAAAAGTCCCCACAGCAAAAATCTGGCTTGAACAATCGTCCCCACATAGAGCAGCAGCAAAAGCGCCGTCGCAAGAACCAGCACTGCATCTGACAGCGTTGGCACACCGCCGTATTTGAGTGTTCCACGCCCTGCAAATATCTGAATGCTTGTACCTTCCTCACCAAACATTAAATCCTCGCTATTGTACAGACGAATGAGCAGAAGAATCGCAAGCGCTGCATAGACCATATTTGTCACCAACACGATCATAATGATCGAGAAATTATACTCAAATACCAAAATATCGCTGATCAAAATACTGATATTCACAATAGGCACCGCTGCCAGCATTGCTGTAAATTCAATATTGGGCACAAACGCCACAAAACTGGCAAACATCACCACCAGCATAAGCGGCGTCGCATAGTTGTTTGCTTCCTTGAAAGACTTGGCAAAAGTTGTAACACACATTGTCACCGCACTGATAAAGAGTGCAAATGCAATGGTGCACAAAACGACAATCAACAATGCCGGAATAAAATCTGTTAATTCTACCTGGAGAGTCTGCGCATCATCACTCTGCATCACTGCATAAAAATAGATACTCATAAACAGCATAGAAACCAAGTTGAGCACCGCCGACGCTACGGCAACCGTTGAAACGGCAAGAAATTTCCCAATGATCAGCTCATCATTGCCGACAGGAAGTGTGAGCAGTGTCTCGAGCGTCCCACGCTCCTTCTCCCCGGCAGTCGTGTCCACCGCCGGATAAAATGCCCCCAGCAGGATACTAGAAATCATCAAAAACGGCAGAATCGTTCCAAGTATACTGCCAACTCGCTCCTCATTTGCCGAACTATCGCTGCGTGAGATTGTGACAGGTTTCATCAGCAGCTCCGGCTCAAGTCCGAGCTCTGTGAGAAGCTGTCTGCTCAACTGCTCCCTGTAGTACTCCAATTTATCCTCGATCATATTTGCCGCTGTAGAAGATGTCGTTTTGGAAGATAGATAATGAATCGTAAAAACATTCTTCCTGCCATCTTTTGTTTTTTGCATTTCAACCTCGATATAGGCGTCAATCTCCTCGGTGCTAAGCGCCTCCTTGCAGGATTCCGGCGAAATCTCTTTGATTATCAGATGATATTCTAAATCGTCCTCTGTATCAGCCAGCAATGCCCTGAGCGCATCACCGTCATATCCATTCACACCCTTTTGCGCCTTGTCATCCACAACTGTGATCTGGTATTCATCGGACTGAAGACTGCTCGCAATCGCCGACCCCATCAACAGAGACCCCATCATAATCAAAGGATAGATTACAAGCGGCACCACCAACATCAGAATCAATGTTTTCTTGTCTCTTATTAAGTCCATCATTTCCTTCTTGTAAATCGCCCTTATTTTTGTCATTTTTACCGACGTTCTCATGATAATCCTCCCTGTGTCTCTTCCTCAATCAGCTTCAAAAAAGTATCTCTGAGATTGGTTGTCTGCGTCTGCTCCCTCAACTCCTCCGGCGTTCCCTTTGCAATCACATGCCCTTGATAAATCATGACAATTCTGTCGCAAAGAAATTCGGCTTCCTCCATATAATGAGTGGAATACAGCACCGTCTTGCCCTGTTCCTTCTCCTGCTTCATAAAATCAATGATTGCACGGCTGCTAATGATGTCAAGCCCCAATGTCGGCTCATCAAAAATATAGACCTGCGGACTGTGCAGCAGACATCGGGCAATGGACACGCGCTGCGACTGTCCTGTCGAAAGCCGTTCAATGCGGTTATCAACAAACGCACCGAGGTCCAAAATCCTGACAATCTCCTCAATCCTATTTCCTGCTTCCAATTTGGTCATTCCATAGATTTCTCCAAGCAGCAATAGCATCTCCCGCGCCGAAAACCGTTTATATAACTTTGTATTTCCCGACAGATACCCGATGCTCTGTTTAATCTCGATCTCCTGTGTCAGTTCCCTGCCGTTTCCGTCTGTGATGATGACGCTCCCCTCTGTAGGGCTCATCAACTTACCAAGCATACGCAGAAGCGTCGTCTTGCCCGCCCCATTCGGTCCCAGCACGCCGAGAATCTCCCCGTCCACTGCCTCGATTGATATGCCGTCCACTGCATTGAACTCGACCCGCTTATTTTTCTTTTCTGTTCTTGCGAACGTTTTGATAAGATTATCTGCCTTTATCATCCCGTGCCTCCTGATTCTGTTATGAACATCTATGTGCGATTCCTGTTCATCATAGCGTAAATGCACACTTTTGTCAATCAGAATCAGAATAAATGTTCTTTGATTCATGTGAATTAAGAGAAAGTTGAGACGAATAAAAAAGATATAAATGCAAACAAGCTATTTCTCTACCATATGTATTGAAACAGCTTGTTCACAATTTATTACCACCTATACAATCTTTTTTATTCTACAAACTCAAGATAAATGATTCCCGCACCATTCTCTTCATATAGCGGCAGGGTTTCATAGGAAGTTGTGTATGTCGGATTGAACAAATCTCCCGAGACATTCACCCAATCCATATTTTTTACAATGCTTGAAATCTTATACAACCCTCTTGCACCATACGTTGACTCTGCCATGATTTCAGGATTTTGTGTGCGAAGATTCCATTTTTCATTTTGCTGCATCGCATTGGTTTCAATTGGAACCCACCCAGAAGCAGTTTTCTTTTCAAGGATTGCTGTAAAGTTCGCATATGCAGCGGGCAGATCAAATGCTGTCGGTTCCATCACAACGGCAAACTGTTCACCCCTGACGCCATTTCCAATGCCTCCGCCCTTCACTTGTATGGGAGATGCTTCACTGCTGATGGGATCATGGGTAGACTTCTCGATTGTCTTATAGCCCTCTTTAGGACCAACCCACATTTCCGTTTTCGGGATATAATATTCCTGCTTGCACTCAAAACTTTTTTCTTCTGCCGTAAACCTGCTGTCATAATCCCACTCTTTCAGCGTATATCCGGCTTCGTGCCATCCTGTACCTGCCTCGTCAACCAACGTACTATCTTGTGGCCAGTAAATTTTCTTCTCACTGGTATTGTACAATACATTTACTACATCCAAATCATATGCCTTATCTGTGCGGAATAAACGCCCCATTTTTGCCCCCGTGACATATGCATGATAATTTTCGTTATCATCCGTCTTATAATACTGTGTCCATACGCCGCCTTCTTCTCTGAATCTGTAGAAAGTATACTGTTCAAAGTTATTTTGGTTAAAGTATTTTGCCTTGAAAGCCGGAATCGTACCCGCTTCAAATCCGGGAAGATCCCAGTTCTGCCGGTTAGCTCTCTTAAAGCCGCCAAGTTCTTGTCTGCTGCCGCCGGTAATCTCGATAAAATCATACACCACCCCATCAGGATATTGCTCCTTATACCTATCAATATCTCTGATATAATTCAGTCCCGAACGGTTATATTGTACACCTTTGCCTTCAACCCTGCCCATCGCGTGCAGTGAGGTCGCCCGAAGCTGAGCCCCTTTGGGCAATGCCTTATTTAGTTTAAAGGTAATCATCTGCGTGCCGGCTTTTGTCCCCTCCTTCACCGCATCATAGCTTACATTGGAGAAATACTCAGGATACTCGCCAATCTCCTTTTCTGTGACTTTACCGTTTTTATCCTTATAATACAAAGTCCACCGCAGTTCGAACGGGCTCTTATAGTTGTCTCCCTTATCCCAGATCGGATCGAAATCGTTCGTTTTCTGCTGCTGTCCGAAATAATCTGTTCCCTCAATGCCCGACGTTCTCGCATGGAGGGTAATGGTTTCTCCTGCTTTATTCGAAATATCATTCTCCTCTATATTGACCTCTGTTACACGGCGAACCTGCAAGTACACGGTTTTCGTATCAATCCTGTCAGAAACTGTCATATTTGTACTGTCATATGCCTCGATTGTCATTTTGATGCGGCCGTCTTTTTCACCCAAACCATCATCAAACCTGCTTCCCTCCTCGGTCCGTGAAATCTTCATCTTGATATTCCATACGGAGGGCAGTGCTTCAGTCATAGAGACAAACTTCCATTCCCTGGCGCCTTCATTACGCTCTACGTCTGCCGCTGGAAGAACAATCGTATTATTCGGGTCTGTGCCGCCCTCGAGTGTAACCTTGAGCCTTGCGACAGTCGTGCCATTCACTACGTATACTGGTATGAGCATCGCCTTTTCATCCGTCTCACCCTGATAAGGCTCTACGATAATATTATCCTTCGCCACCTTGATCGCATCCTGTTTCTTCAAGGTATAAGAGCCCTGGATAAATGTCTCGTCATTTTCGGTATAAATATAGCCAAACTTGTTTCTTCCCTGTGTTCCGTCCATATTGGGGTGCAGCGCCCTTGCCGTGAGCACAAATTCACAGTCATTGCCCCATGCCTTGTTTAAAATCAGATTCACTGCCGGCGATTGTCCATTCACAACAAAACTATGGATATAAAAATACTCATTGTTATATTTGTTTTTCCATGACACGCCAGAAGCATCCGTCTGTCCCATATCCTTTGTGACCAGCTCCTGTCCTTTGGTTCCAGATACTGTCTGCCCGGCCCGTTTCATTTCCCATTCAAGCATAACAGCATACGGCGTATACGCATCATACTGCTCCTGTGTCTCTGCATTGATACAGTCCGCGGAATCTGCAAAATTTAATTTGGTTCCTTTGATTCTCGTCTTTAACTGCAATTCTGCGCCTTTTCCAAACTTTCCATTTGGCGTATTCGAATACCCGCAGTCGATTTTGAGATTTCCTTTATTCGCATCTCCTTTCAGCTCCACAGGCGTCACCCTTCTGACATAGACCTCCACTGTCAACTGCGTTGCCGTGCTGCCCTGAGAATGAATATCTAAGGTAATCACACCATTGCTGTCACCTGTGGCATCTCTTGAAAGTTGAATTTTTAATTTATTATTTCCTTCAAAAACCGGCAGGATTCCCGCTTCATTCGGACTCTTGATCTCATTTCCTATCGAGATCGTACACTCTGGATTCGCCACGCGCACACCGTTCAATGTATAGGTCTGTCCGGGTATCATCAGGATTTTGGTACTCTTTAATTTTGCGACTGTAATCTCTTCCTCGTCGTAACAGCTTGTCTCTCCGTAGGCGCTTGACGCCTTATTGACGCCGTTCGGGTGTTTTGCCGTCGCCCTCACCACAAGCTTTGTATTGGCATCAAAGCTGTCCGTCAGCTTCATTTTCAGATAGGGACTCTTTGACTTTTTTTCCGCCTCCCGGTTCTCATATACCGGATAATTTTCATCAACACAAATGTATTTTGCAATCTCAGGGCTGTATGAAAATTTACTTTTTCCCGTTCCATCATCCTCATCTATAATGGTAAAACTGCCAACTTCTGTATCAAAATTTCCCGGTGTACTACCGCATACAAGCACTTTGCCACTCCATTCCACGGCATACGGATTCTTATAATTTTCTTCATTGGAACCGCCTATAACCCTTGTGGCATTTGTACACGCCACATTGGCAGAAAAGGTATACTCGCTGCTGTCCGCCCCACGTTTTTTCGTCAATTCGATTCCGCTTACACTGCGAATATCAATCGTAATATTTTTACTGCAAAGCTCTACACCGCCGTCTTTCACACTCAGTCTTACAGACGCTTTTGGCTCTCTGGTCTCCGCGTCCACCGTCACCACAATGTGATCTGCCGCTTCTGAGACAGAGATTCCTCCCCTTATTTCCGTGACCTCAAACGGTTTCTCGGACCCTCGAACCTCCACACTGACAGGATACGACTCACCCGGCACGAGAATCAGGCTGGTCTCTGAGACATAGATCGAGGCGCTGGGCGGCAGTGCGCTCGTAGACACATTGATTTCCTCATTTCTTGCATTCATGGTATACCGGACAGGGTAGTTCTTATCATGCTTGGACACTGTCATGTCCAGAATCACCGTATGCGCTTTCTCAAACGCACTCACATCCGCCGCAAACGCCGCTATATTTCCTGCCAGAACCTGTGCACCGCCTGTTGTCTGGCTTCCATCCTCCGCTGTCACCGTCTCCTGATATTTCAAGTCTGTTCCGTCCAGAGAAACTGTATGTTCTACATTGCCCTGAATCATTTTCAGTATTCCGCTCTCAAACTTTACTTCTATGGCGTTCTGGATAATACCGCCAATTCTGTTTGCCGCAAACTGGGCTTCCTGCTGAATTTCGGATTCCGTGCTTCCCTTCTGGTAGCTTCTGGCACTAAATACAAGCACACCGCCCACCGTAGCCACAATCACCGCAAAGATTGCAACTGCACAGACCACCTCGACGAGCGACAGCCCTTTATTTCCTAATTTTCTATTCATATTTTTTCCTTTCATACAACATAAAACAGTTATTTGCCAACTGAAATCCTGCCTGTGATCGGAACAATCTCAATCGTCCGTCTGGTACTGCCCTTGGAGACCGTAAACTTTGGTGATGCAGTATCCGCCTCCGCTCCATTCAATGTTTTGAGTGCACCACTTGCCCTGTCAAACACAAACGCCACGCCCCCAGTTCCAAGTTCACTCTCCGAGGAGCCATCATCAAATTTGACAGATACACTCCTGTTCCCGACCTTCGTTGATGTCGTTGTGACAGCATCGCCCGTATCCGTGACAAGTTTCATTTCAGTGATGATATTTCCTGCCTCATCCTTTTTGACTGTAATGGTCGTACTGTTCTTTCCCATTGCCATTGTCCTTGCCTGCTTTAGATTATAGGCAAGCTTCTGCGCGCATTCCTCTGCAGCCTTCCCGCTTGCCCAGTTGATACTGTACGACACACTGCCAATAAAGAGGCTCAATATCGCTATCACAACGATAATCTCCACAAGGGACATTCCCTTATTATCTGTTTTATGTTTCCACCACAGCTCTCTCAATCACGCCTGCCCCCTTTCAGCTATTCTCTGTCCGATCAATATTTATGCCAGTTCATATACAGTATATAATCTCCCATATAGAGCTTCTTCTTCTCGATATCCTTTGGCACAGACCCGTCTCCGGGTGTCGTGCCCTCCTCCCCGCCCACATTGGAACGTCCCATATAATATGCCGGCGGATCGAGTGCGATATCTGTACAAATGTAAGACGAATATCCGTTCTGCGAACACCGCACGCGGACATTCTTGAGAATAAATCTTCCCGGTGTCTCCGGGTCCAGTGCGACACACATCTTTTCATCCTCTTCCGCAAGCTTGTCCTCCGGTATAAAATAGAGTTGAAAATTTGGCAAATCTGCAGCAAAATTTTCCACTGTCGTATAAATTGATTCTCCCGGTGTCGTGACATGTGTCGTAATCGCATCTTTTCGAATATCTGTATCGTGTTTTGTGGCGCCTGTCCACATGTAGTACAGACAGTCAAAATAGATTCTATGAAAATCCTGATTCCGCTTGTCTCCACTCTCCTTTGTCACATATTCCGGCATCACTTCCCTGTATGCATATTTAAATGCCTCTGATACATCAGCAGCCAGCGCCCCTTTTAATTCATCGAGCGCCATCTCCGCCTGATAGAACGTGTTTTTATTCTGATAGTCGTTTGCCTTGATCTGATAATTTTTTCCTGATATGTAGATAATGGTGGTGGCAATCACAGAGAGAAAGATCACCACTGCCACCACAGAGATCAATGCGGAACCATTGTTATTTAATTGGATATATCTCCATCGTTTCCGTTTCATTGCCACACCTCTATTCAACAGCTTCTGCATCGTATTCCCTATACTTCTCATACATCGTACCGCGCAGTTTGGTCAGGTCATTTCCCTCCGTATCCTTCACCTTGAGCTCTAACTCATAGGTCATGACCTTCTTCTTCTTAAATACTTCTGATGTTGTATAGTGCTCTACTTTCTTAAATTCTGATGACTGAATGTTCTTATCTCCCTGATTGGTCTCGTTATGCTCCTGATTGGTCCTTCGTCCAAGATTTTCATTCAGATTATGAAACAAACGCATTTTTGTACCCTTGGCGCTCACAACCGGGGCATAATCCTGCTCTTTGAGTGTCAGTTTGATTTCTGACAGTTCCGGCGTTTTCTGCTTGATCAGATAACAGTCCAGCTCCAAATCCGTCTGATTGTCGATCTTGATCACGTCCCTGAAATGCTCATCATACCCAGTATCGCCTTTGTAGGCCGGATAATAGTATATAAAAAGGCGTTTGAGATCTTTCCCTTCATAAATATTCTTTTCCGACATTCCATTAAGAATCATGTCGTCCCTCTCATCATGGGTTCCATTCTTGGAATCATAGATCGGAATATCATGCATTGCAATATTCTCTATAATATCATACCCATCATGAGCTCCTGTTGTATCCACCAAATCCATATAATGCACAAAACTCTGAAACCACTGATCCTCCGTATCCGGCACCCACTCTCCGAGCTGTGGTTCTGATTCTGATTCCGTCAATGGCTCTGTCTCAAGCGTACCGGAGTTTTCATCATCCGGCTCACTGGTGGACGGCGGAGTGGGCGGCATCTCGTACTGCACATAGCATTCATGGTTCTGCAATTGATAGATATATGCGGCTGAAAGTACGACGACGTATTCGTCCCCCTCCTTTCGGATTTCATATAACATTTCCCGTTTCGTTATTTTAATCTTGTCCTTATCTAAAGTATCAACCGTATAGAGATTTCCATTCTCATCTCGTTTGTTGTCTCCTAAGATCATACCATTAATCGCCCAAGCCTTCGACAGAAAATTCTCCTTCACCTTATCATATTCATTCTCATTGTAGGGTATTTTGTCCTCATAGATTGCATCCCTGTCCAGTGACGCATTGTCAATCTCAAAGATCTCCTCTCCTTTGACAGACGGCGTTGCCTTTATCTCTATGTTGTATTCTTTCTTGTCACTTTTGACCTTGTTGACTTGAAAGGTAATCGGCGAATCCTTTCTTTCAGAGTCCTCATATTCATAGCTGATATCGCCATCATCGGATATCTCAAGTCCGAGCATTTCTGCTCCTGCAATTCCTCCCTGAAATACGTCATTTTCAAGACTGTCAATCGAATACCCCTTGAAATTCTCCATGACACTTTCCGCAAGCGCTGTCACATTCTGGCGCCTGCGCGCCTTCTGATTATAAACCGCGGAGGTCGTGAGCGCATGCAGCACTGGCACTGTAACAACCGCAAAAATCGTCATGGCAACAATGACCTCAACCAATGACATGCCGCTGTTATTCAGCCTCTTCCACATTCTCTTCACCCGCATTTTCTTCTCCATCTGCCTCCAAATCTTCACCCTCGCCCTCTGATTCATAGCTGCTTGCAGCAACTTTATCTGATCTGAACAAATCATCCGTGCCGCTGATATACTGTGCAATATCCGGCACTACATATTCTTTGTCTGTTCCTTTCGCACTGTAAAAAGAAAGCGTAATATTGCCGTCCAGCGTACCATCCGATTCATTCTTGGCATACAGAATTTCCTTCACGCCAATCCGGTTCGCCGAATCATAAATCTGCGCAATACATCCTTTGAGGTTATCATAGTTTGTCTTATTGAGATATGTCCCCCTTTTCTCGACAAACGCCAGCTCATCAATGATTCCTTCAATATCTGCCGCCAGCGTCTCCTCTTTGGGGATATAGTACAGGATCTCGCTCTCCTCCATACTTACACTCTCATAGGCAATCGCATTCTCCTCCTGCATCTGAACCGCAAGCATGATAATATCTTCCTCTCTGGCATCTGCCGGATAGGCTGCCATCGTCTCACTGATTGCCGTCTTGAAATCAGCGATCTCTGTCTCGTATTTTTCCATATTTTGATAATACTCTTCCAGCTCTGAAAGTTCCGCCTTTAAATTCGTATTCGCGTCCTCGAGCGCCTCTGTCTTTTCCTGGTAATCCAAAAACACAAAGACATATACCATAACCAGTATCAAAGAGCCAACCAGCGTAATGCCTAAAAAGGTATTCTGGTTCAAATAGTTTTTCAGCTTCTTTGCATTGGGGTCTTTTATTTTCTTTTCCTTTATTTTCTTTTCCTTTATTTTCTTCTCCTTCATGTTCTCCCCTCCTTAATCAATGCTCTCCACGCCTGCTGTGCTGGCAGACGTCTCTGGAGCAATCGTAGCAGGATCAATGTGCTCTATAATCGTATAGACGCAATTTATGCTAAAATAAATCGTCGCACTCCCATCCTCTTCAAGAATACTGGTTTCACTATCATTTTTCTCCTCCGTGATATTGTCCACTGTAACAGAAGACAGCGATTCAAACTCACGAAACATTTTGATGACACCCGCTGCTGTCTCCTTATCCGAGACACGCATTGTTATCACGCACTGTTCATCATCTGACGAAAACTCTGTTACCTCCACATCGCTTGGAAGCTTCTCCTCCAACTCGCTTAGAAACTCCAGTATGCCGTCATTGCTATGCGCTGTCAGCGAGTGGCCATACCGCACCTTATCCAGCAACAGCTTCATGCTTTGATACTGATCATGAACAATGCGCGCCGGCTCGTATTGCTCCTGTTTCCGCTGCAAACTCTCCTGCTCCATAAGTGCTGTATGATGCGGAATCAGCGCAAAGAAAAGCAGTGCCGCGACCACCACGATAAAGAACAGAATCATGAGAATCGAAGCAGACACATAGTTCGTCTCATGCCGCTCTTTCTCCTTCTCCGCATCAAAACCGACACTCTTGATACCCGCACCAATCGCAGACGCATAGAGATTGACAGCCGCATCGTCAGCCTTTTTGCCAAAAATCACACCGCGCACATTCTCGAGTACACGGCAGGGCAGTTGTGTCTGCTCTGTCAGCAGATCAAGAACTCTCGACTCCTTAGAGCCAGTACCCATGAGATAAATCTGTTCGATTCTGCTCTCTTCATTATTCGATATGTAAAAATCCATCACACGCATGACAGTGCCCACAAGCACTCTCAGCGCGTCCTCAGGCTCAACCGGCTCGTCAGGCTGACGTCCGATATTGTAGTTTACCGTGCGCTGCATGACAAGAATCCCCTGCTTGATGATCGTGACAAGGGCATTCTCCTCCTCAACCTTGATCGCCATGATTGCCTCTGCACCAGCATTTTGCTTCGTCGCCTGATAAACACTGTTTCCTGCATAATCAATATCGACGATATTCAGTCCTGCCTCTTCTGCAAGCTTTTCATAGCCCTCCAGCAGCGCCTTCTCCGCCGCAATGACAAGAACCTTATGTTTTCCTACATTCTCCCCTTCTCGAAACGTTGAGATATGCATATGGGTAATCTTGTAGTCGCTCAGCTCAACCGGGAAATATTCTGTAACGTTTGACTCGATAATTGCATTAATCTGATGTTCTTTTACACCGGGAAGCACGATTTCACGCGAAATAATTTTGCCAGAAAAAATAGTGAAAAGAACGCGCTTCGTTCTGATTTTATTTGTCTTTAGTGCACTCTTCACTGCATCCTTGAGACGCTCCCTTTTCGCGGGATCCAGGTAGCCGTCCCTGACAGCGCCCTCGGGCGTTTCCACCTCCACACACTTGTACACCTTTGGTTTCTTCGCCTGATAGTCCATCTCTACGATTCGGGTCATAGAACGGCCAATCTCAACGCTCAGCATTTTTGCCATTTGTTTATCATCCTCTCTCTCTAAGTATTGGGTGAAGCTTATTTATCTATATAAAGATAAATACCATTCAAGCATCTGCGTCCCCCACAGGGCACAAATATAAATGCCAATGGACAGATAAGGTCCCATAGCTAATACATGGTTTGCTTTCGTCAAACGCATCCGCAGTAGATGAACCGCGGAGCCGATGATGCATCCCATAATAAATGCAAGTATATTGCACTGCCATCCAAGCAGAAGCCCGCTTGCCGCCATCAGCTTGATGTCGCCGCCTCCAATCCCTCTGCCCTTTGTAATGATATAAATCATGTAAAGTGGTACACTTATCACAAAAACGCCAACCGCATACTCCTTCCAATTCGACAAATCCGTAAGTACACGTACCAGCCCCAACCCTGCTATAAAGATATTAAATCCTACCGGAATCTCAAAAGTCCTGAAATCAATCACACTCAGCGCCAACAATGCGCTTGCCATCAAACAATATAACAGCGTCTCAACACACACGCCACAGCGCCAGAATATAATCAAATACAACACCCCATTCAACGCCTCAATCACGGGATATTGGACAGAAATGTTTGTCTTGCAGCTACGGCATTTTCCTCCCAGTGCCAGCCAGCTAAACAGCGGAATCAAATCGTACCATCGCAGCTGATACCCGCAATGCATACAATGACTTCTCGTTGTCACGATATTTTCTTTCTTCGGCAGTCGGTATATACATACATTCAAAAAACTGCCAATGATAATTCCATAGAGAACTAGTATGACTGCAAATCCTATTGAGTAAAACATATGTCGCTTTTTCTCCATTCTTCCTTTATCTAGTCGTACATATTATAAATTTTACACCTGTACATGGTAATTTGCAAGAACTTCACATGTATTTTGTCCTATTTTCACGACATTTGTATGTTGAATGTCTCTCTGTTGCTACAATACAGAAAGACTTATCCCAAGCGCATATTTGTGAAACCATAATAAATTACACTTGTTTTTTATCTTAGCACGAGCACATTACAAACATATATTCAACGAAATGTAAAAAATCGCACTTGTTTTCGTATTTTCATATTGGTAAAATATCCTTATGCCTATTCAAGAATTGTACAGAAGTTTTCTTCACAGTTCCTTCAGGGCAGATTTGTACAAATCTTATTGATTCAAATGACGATATCGCCTTTATAACCACTTGAACATCATTACAATACTTTGTATAATAAAGGAAAACAAATGGCAAAATTAAAACAAACACTCAGGAAATTATTCAAAACAGTCAACAGAGAATATAAAGATGCTCTTTTCAAACGCTGCTTTGAGGACAAGCATGACCTGCTTGAACTCTACAATGCGCTCAACGATACCACTCACACCAATGCTGACGCCCTCGAGATCACTACCCTTGAGGACTGTATCTATATGACCTACAAAAACGACTTGTCGTTCATCATCTACTCTGTCTTGAACCTGTATGAACACCAGTCAACATACAATCCAAACATGCCCATCCGCGGCGTTCTCTACTTCGCAAGATTGTATGAAGCGCATATCAAGAAGCAAAACCTTGACATATACAAAGGCACCCTCATTCCACTGCCCGAACCAAAGTACATTGTATTTTACAATGGAACCGACCATCAACCAGACTGCCAGCGGTTCAGACTCTCGGATGCTTTTGTCAAAAACGGCAGTATTCTTCCTGATGAACCAGCACTAGAATGCGTCGCTACAATGTTGAACATCAACTATGGTCACAACCAAAAGCTAATGGACAATTGCCGGCGGCTGCACGATTATTCTTTATTTATCGCCATCGTCAGACAAAACCTAGAACATGGGGCCTCCACCAAATCAGCCATCAAAGCCGCTATGGACCAATGCATCGAGAACCATATCCTTGAGGATATTCTCTTAAAACAGAAAAGTGAGGTATATCATATGTTATTGAATGAATTTGATCTTGAAAAATATGGACGCACTAAACAACAAGAAGGACGTGAGGAAGTACAAAATAGAATGGTGCTGATTCTCAACAATTATCAGAAAGCCATCGACGAAAAGGACTACGCTCTCGCGGAGAAGGATAACGCTCTCGCTCAGCAAAAAGCTGAAATTGAACGGTTACTTGAAGAAAACAGGAAATTAAAAGAAGGGCAAGAGAACCTTCATCAATAAAAAGCGCCTTGAACATCTATTCTCAATTGCTTTTAACCTGTCAAATACATTAAGACTATCAGAAATTGATATTTTTCATGCCATAGACGTCAGAATCATTTTTCTATCAGCACTGGAATCCGCCGCTACAATGCTGAACATCAACTATGGTCACAACCAAAAGCTAATGGACAAATGCCGGCGGCTGCACGATTATTCTTTATTTATCGCCATCATCAGACAAAACCTAGAACATGGGGCCTCCACCAAATCAGCCATCAAAGCCGCTATGGACCAATGCATCGAGAACCATATCCTTGAGGATATTCTCTTAAAACAGAAAAGTGAGGTATATCATATGTTATTGAATGAATTTGATCTTGAAAAATATGGACGCACTAAACAACAAGAAGGACGTGAGGAAGTACAAAATAGAATGGTGCTGATTCTCAACAATTATCAGAAAGCCATCGACGAAAAGGACTACGCTCTCGCGGAGAAGGATAACGCTCTCGCTCAGCAAAAAGCTGAAATTGAACGGTTACTTGAAGAAAACAGGAAATTAAAAGAAGGACATGAGAACCTGATCAAAGATTAAGCAGCTTAACGCGCCCATAATCATTTAAATTTAGCAGAACTGGAGGTACGCCCAGTTCTGCTTTATCCTTCTCCTAGACCATGTGGCAGCCAAAGCTTCTCTCGATGGACACTATTACCAAATAACATATCATAACTAATCACATTCATATGCCGAACCATCTCCAACTGCTCATCATTATACGTTCTTATTTGCAGTCCCTCTGCATCCTCAACAAATCTTCTGACATCAGCCCGAAACATTTCTTTTTCACTTCTAAGGATTTGTGTCATATCTGACTCTGGCAGTCCTGCATACGCCAATAACATCTGTGACAGGTAACTAATATTCTCCCCCGAAAACAGTATCTTTTCATGATTAAAATTACTCCACATCAGCACTGGAACTGAATACAGGCGTTTTTGTATTTCAAAATCACGTCCGCTTAACTTCATTGCATCCAATATCTCTCCGCCAAAAAACGGAATATGATCTCCGTACATCACTACCACCACAGGTTTTTCCTCCTGTTCAAAATAGTCCACAAGCTGCCCAAATGCCTTATTTGCCAGATAAATACCATTTATCGTATTGACAAAATCACTGTAGTCTGCTTCTGACAGCTCTGCATTTTCAACTACTACCTCTATCGGATAAGGATAATTCTCCATAACACTCGTTTTATAATTCAGCGCTCTATCATGATTCGCTATAGAGACAGCAAATATAAATTTCTTTTTATCATTGCTGTCCTCCTCATATTCTTTAATGATCTGTCTGACAAGACTCTCGTCAGAAATATATCTCGTATAAATATCCGTATAATCCATGCGATCTTCAAATATTACCTTGTCAAACCCCATCAATGAATAAATTTTATCTCTACTATAAAAGTTTTTATAATACGGATGAATCGCTGTCGTATGATAATCTAATGCATGAAAATAGTCAACAAGTGACGGCACCTTATGTTCGCGTATCGTGGTATATACACCAACATCCGACAGCAAATACTTGGTATTGATACCAGTCAGGAACTCCGTCTCTGAACTAATCGTTCCACCACCAAATATATTGGACGAAAGATTTCCTGACGAACATTTTTCTTTAAGCTGATGATAGGGCTCCATCGGATCTGTTGAAAATGAAATCTCATTACTCATAATATTGTCTGTATTCCACCAGGATTCATTCATAATCACAATAACCGAAGGCTGCTGTCCCTTTGTACAGTGCGAAAGCTGATTTCCTTCCCTATCCTGAAAATATACATAACTTTTCTCTATATCGTCTGTTGTTATATCTACACTTTTCTCATTTTTCAGAAAATTATAGAGAACAAATCTGTCATATCCCTCATTGGTGATCTGATTGCCGGACACCGCCATTGCATTCTGCGTAGAACGCATAAAAAAATGCCCATAAACAAGCATCACGACTATACAAATACCACTCATTAATACACTTAGTACCTTTGGAATTTGTCTCGATTTGTTTTTATTCAAAGACATGTCAAATTTCCTGCACAAAATATCCGCAAGAATACTACAAAAACAAAATCCCCCTACAACAACAATTACCATAACACATGTATTGGAAATCGGAACTTCTAAAAAATTAACTGCCATTCCTGCTGCCTCTGTCAGTTTCAAATCATCAAGCCTAAAAAGTTCATTACGCGCAGGAAACTTGATACTCCCAGCATAAGCAAGAAGCATCATTGGTATACTTGTAGCTAAAATTGATATACTAATTCTGCCAGTACTGCATAATATGGCGATTACAGACAAGGAAATGATGATGATTTCGAAAATATAGAATCTGTTATCAATATAGTGAAAATAAAAACCTCCAAAAGACATTTCTGGGTCAAGTAAAAAGAAGTCAGCTAGATATGGTATTAGAAATACATATAACAATAATAATAATTCTGCAAAAACATGACTATATAAGCTATAATATCGTATATATTTGTTCATAACAACACTCCAGCCCCATTCAAAAAGATAAACTATTGAGTAATTTCATAGAGATTCTATATTTAATCAGTTAATCACCAATCATTATTTCTCTAAGATTACCATATCTATAAAAAATCCGAAAAGAATAACTCTTTTCGGATTTTTATAATCATGCTCTATACTTTCTTCTCTTCCTACTAATTAATAAAGCACACATTTGATAAACTTACTTACAATTTGAGATTTTATTCATCACTAACAATAAATGATTAATATCCCATCGCTGCTTGTAATGCAGCACCATCATCCCCTGTAAATTTCATACCTGTTTCACTGAATTCAATATCCCAATTTTGATATGCTTTGCTCTTCATTTTAGGTAAAGTCGCTGCAACACCAGCATCTGTTAAAGCAGCTCTTACCTGTGAATCAGCCGTTAGAGTTCCCGCAGTACAGCTAAGATGATCAGTTACAATGTTATTAGCAGGATCAGCCGAATATATTGTAACTGCATTAACCATTGAATCAATACTGTCAAGATCAGCCGATTGTCTCGACTTCTCCACATACTTCAAATACTGCGGTGCCAGCACACCAATCAATACTGCCATAATCGCAATAACAATAA
>CAJUII010000002.1 GCA_910586405.1 uncultured Lachnospiraceae bacterium | reverse complement strand
ATGGTGTCGCTGTTTGCGGCGTTTGGCATCGCGGCGATGCGTCTGCTGCCGGCGGCGAGCCGCATCAATAACCAGATTACAAGTATGGCGTTCAATGAGCCGTTTTTCTTTAATGTGAGTGACAATCTTGTCGAGGAGACGGACGAGGCGCACACAGATATTTCCTATGCGGTTGTCGCAAAGGAGAAACTCCCGGTCACGCGGGAGGTCAGGCTGTCCGATATCACCTATCACTATCCCAATTCGGACAAGCTGATTTTTGACCATGCGACAGTCTCCTTTCCGATTGGCAAATCAATCGGTGTGGTGGGCGCAAGCGGTGCCGGAAAGACGACAATCATTGATATTTTGCTGGGACTGCTGAAATTGCAGGGCGGCAAGGTGCTGGCGGACGAGGTGGATATTCAGGAGCACTACCGCGAGTGGCTTGCCAATGTGGGCTATATCCCGCAGATGATTTTTCTGCTGGATGCCGATATCCGAAAAAATGTTGCCTTCGGTATCCCGGAGGAGGAGATTGACGAGGAAAAGCTGTGGCACGCACTGAAGGAGGCACAGCTTGACGCGTTTGTGAAAACGCTGCCGGACGGTGTTCACACAGGCATCGGAGAGCGCGGTATCCGTCTTTCGGGCGGGCAGCGGCAGCGTATCGGGATTGCGCGGGCACTGTATCATGATCCGGAGGTGTTGATTCTTGACGAGGCAACTTCGGCACTCGACAATGACACAGAGGCGGCAATCATGGAGTCGATCAACAGATTACACGGCAAAAAAACGCTTGTTATCATAGCGCACCGTCTACAGACAATCGAAAAGTGCGATATGGTATTCAGGGTGGAAAACGGAAAGATCGTGAAAGAGCGTTAAGCGGTTTTGGGATTGTTGGGAAGGTGGTGAGATGGGATGAAGCTTAGTATCATCGTTCCAGTATATAATATGGCGGCTGACAATAAACTTCGGTATTGTCTGGACTCCTTGGTACAGCAGACGATTGCAGACTATGAGATTATCGCGGTGGATGATGCCTCGACCGACGAGTCTCTGGAGATTCTGAGGGAGTACGAGTCAAACTATCCATGGAAGTTCAAGGTTGTACAGTCCTATGAGAATGTAAAGCAGGGCGGCGCCCGCAATAAGGGACTTGACATTGCGCGCGGCACGTGGGTCGGTTTTGTGGATTCTGACGACTGGGTGGCGCCGGATATGTACGAGAAGCTCATCAAAAAGGCGGAGAAAACCGGGGCAGATGTCGTCGGGTGCGACTACTGTATGGCGGACACCCACACGATGACGGTCGGTAAGCTGATGCCGAATAACACCATCGACCAGACGGGCATGCTCGGCCATGAGCAGTACAAAAAGCTTGTCATGAATCCCGGCAGCATGGTGATCAAAATCTACCAAAAAGCGGTGATTGATACGTATGGGCTGCGGTTTCCTGAGCGGACCTTCTATGAGGACAACTGCGCTTCCCCGATCTGGATGCTGCATTTTACGCATTTTGAGAAGGTGGAGGAACCGCTGTACTATTATTATCAGCACGATCTGTCCACGGTTCATGCGATCAGTCAGGAAAAGTGTGAGGCGAGGCTGCTGATGGGGAAGAAGCTGATCGAGGAGGCGCGCCGGTGCGGTATCTATAAACCGTACAGGCAGGAGTTTGAGTTTGCGTTCTCAAAGCTTTATTATATGAACACATTATTTACGTATATGCTTGGCGTGAGAAAGCCCAAATTAAAGTTCCTAAAAAGTCTCGCGGAGGGAATCAAGCAGGAATTTCCTGATTTTCAGGACAATATTTATTATCAAAATGCGTTTGATGAGGAGCAGAAACGGCTTGCGGCGATGCATCTTGAGTCGCCGTTCAAATTCAAGATTTATTTTCAGCTTCTCACCTTTTACAGAAACAGATTACGCCGCAGTCCCAAGAGCGGTGAGGAATAGGGTATAAAGTACAATGCAGTTTACATCTTTTGAGTTTTTGATCTTTTTTCCGGTGGTGGTACTGCTGTTTTATGCGATGCCAAGAAAGCTGAAACAGCCGTGGCTGCTGGCTGCAAGCTATTATTTTTATATGGGCTGGAACGCAAAGTATGCGGTGTTAATTTTGGCGTCCACCATCATTACATATCTGTGCGCGCGCTTGCTGGAACGGTGTGAGACACAGACAAGACAAAAGTTGGTCTTGGCAGCGGGGATTGTGCTCAATTTCGCCATTCTCGTGTTTTTCAAATACTTTTACTTCCTGCATGACACCTTCGCTTCGATCGCTGCTGTTTTTGGCGCGAAGGTGCCTGCGTCCAAACTGGATATTATTCTGCCGGTCGGCATTTCGTTCTACACGTTTCAGGCAGTCGGCTACACGATTGATGTCTATCGCGGGACGGTGAGGGCTGAGCGCAATTTTGTGCGGTATGCCCTGTTTGTGTCGTTTTTCCCGCAGCTTGTCGCAGGACCGATTGAGCGGAGTGGAAACCTGTTAAAACAGCTTCAAAAGATTTCTGACACGGCGTCTGCTGAGAAGGTATGGAGTTTTGACAAGGCGACAAGAGGGCTTCTCTTGATGCTGTGGGGATTTTTTATGAAGATGGTCATCGCGGACCGGGCAGCGGTGCTGGTGAATCAGGTATATGACATTTACTATATGTTCAGCGGCGTGGCGCTCGCGTGTGCGGCAGTGCTGTTTGCCGTGCAGATTTACTGTGATTTTGCAAGCTATTCCGTGATTGCGGTGGGGGCGGCAAAGATGCTTGGCATCGAGTTGATGACAAATTTTGAGGCACCGTTTTTTTCGAGAAGCATCGGGGAGTTCTGGAGGCGCTGGCATGTGTCGCTAAGTTCATGGTTTCGGGATTACCTGTACATACCGCTCGGCGGCAGCAGATGTGCGCGTCCTAGAAAATATCTGAACAATATGATCACGTTTATGGTGAGCGGACTGTGGCATGGCGCAAGCTGGCACTATGTGGTGTGGGGGGCGATTCAGGGCGCCTACATTGTCATCGGGGAGATCGTAAGACCGGTGAAGACAAAGTGCACGGGGCTGTTCTATGTGCGCACAAAGTCGTTTGGATACCAGTTTTGTCAGGGCGTATGCACATTTGT
The DNA here is from genome assembly GCA_910586405.1 of uncultured Lachnospiraceae bacterium. Lineage (GTDB taxonomy): Bacteria > Bacillota > Clostridia > Lachnospirales > Lachnospiraceae > COE1. Next base: position 91,861 of record CAJUII010000002.1, on the reverse strand, counting down.
TTTGTTTGTGCTGTCTCTGGTGTTCTTCCGGGCGGATACAGTGGCGGATGCGGTATACTATCTGCAACGTCTGTTTACGACATTTGATGTCTGGTCGCTCTTTGATGGGTCGGTCTATTATCTGGGACTGGACCGGAAGGAGATGGCTGTCCTCGTGGCGGGCATTTTGATGCTGCTCATCGTAGATGCCTGTTATGCCAAGAAAAAAATGCTGTTTGACGCCTTGGTCAAGGAGCAGTGTCTGGCGATTCAGTATGTGATTGTAGCAGTGCTTTTGGTGATGGTGATCGTGTTTGGCGTGTACGGCGAGGGGTATGATGCGTCGCAGTTTATTTATTTTCAATTTTGATAGGAACAGTGGAGAGTTGGTATGTCAAGAAAAAGAGTGGCTGCAAGGATAATCTGCATCGTGGTCTTTTTTCTGTTTATCGGTACAGTGTTAGACGGAATGAGCAAGATTATCTGTGCGAAGTTTATCGGGGATTCCACGACCATTGTCGATGGGTTTTATGCGGAGAAAAAGAATGATATTGATCTGGTCGTGATCGGCAGCAGCAACAGCTTCTGCACAGTGGACCCGCTGGTGCTGTATGAGGAGTACGGGATTGCGGCATATGATTTTGGCAGCTCGTCACAGCCGATGAACATCTCTGTGCTGTATCTGAAAGAGGCGCTGAGGACACAGCAGCCGAAGGTGGTGGCGCTTGAGATCAATATGCTGACGAGTGACAGTTTTAGCAATCGCAGGGAGACGGCGCTTCGCTGGGGGTTTACCAATCTTCCGCTCTCGGTGGACAAGCTTCAGTGTATCTATGAATCGGTCGGGGCGGTGAACGCGGAGTATTTTTCTTATGTATTTCCGGTCTTTCGCTATCATAACCGCTGGAAAGAGCTTACTAAGACAGACTATACATATTTTTTGCAGGACAAGACAAACTATACAAAGGGATATCTGGAGACGCAGGAAGTCTCGGAGACACCTGTGAATCTGACAGATTACAATTTTGAGGGGACGGCTTGGTTTGAGGAGGAAAATATTGCATGTCTGAATGAGATAGTACAGCTCTGCAAGGAGAAGAATGTGGCGCTTTTGCTGTTCAAATCACCGCGGGAGGGCTGGCACCGGTACGAGACGGAGGAGGTGAGAGCGCTTGCCGATGCATCTGGCGTACAATTTGTGGACTTTAATGAACTGTACAGTGACGGGAGCCTTGCGCTGGACATGGCAGTTGATTTCAGGGACGCCCAGCATCTCAATGATTTCGGGGCGCAGAAGGTTTCGCGGTACTTTGGCGCTTATTTAAAACAAATGTATGATCTGCCGGACAGGAGGGAGGATACCCGCCCGAATGCGTGGGACGAGGCGTGTATTTATCGTAAACGCAAGGGAGTTCAGCCCTATATGGCGGCAGCGACAGCGCGGGAGTGCATAGAGCTTTTGCAGGAGGACGGCGACAGTGTGCTCATTGTGACGGACACGAAAAATGGCAGCAGAGTGCGGCAATGGGTGTATCAGGACTGTAGTGTTGCGCTGGATTTGATCTGGAAGGAGAACGGAATCCGCCACATGAAGATTGGCGCGCAGGAGCTGGTGCTGTCAAAGCGGGGAGGCGCTCACCAGATTTTGATTGACGGGGTGGAATACTACCAGCCGGGAAAACGGTGGAATATTATTGTGTATGATAAAATCTTAAAGTGCGTCACAGCGAATCTTTCTTATGATGAATAATCATGATGAATGATTTTGATGAATAATTTATGAGGTGACTGACTTTTAATGTTTTGACGAACAGCGAAAATTATGGTAGAATTTGGAAGAGATTTCGAGAAAAGATTGATCGTATTTTGGAGATAAATTCGCAGACTTTGGCAAGAATGGGGGATTCATATGATTTTAGATGATAAAACGATACTGATCACAGGCGGCACAGGCTCCTTTGGCAGATGCTTCACAGAGTATGTGCTGACACACTACAACCCGAAGAAGATCATTATCTACTCGCGCGATGAGTTCAAGCAGTGGATGATGGCAAATGACTTTGCGCAGTACAAGGACCGGCTGCGGTTCTTTATCGGCGATGTGCGCGACTATGAGCGCATGAAACGCGCGTTTGAGGGCGTCGATTATGTGATTCACGCCGCGGCGCTCAAACAGGTGCCAGCGTGTGAGTACAATCCAAACGAGGCGATCAAGACCAATGTGAACGGCGCGCAGAATGTCATTGATGCGGCGCTCAACACAGGCATCAAGAAGGTGGTCGCACTCTCGACGGACAAGGCAGTCAATCCGGTAAATCTTTACGGTGGTACGAAACTAGTATCGGACAAGTTGTTTATTGCTGCCAATGCGTACTGCGGCACGAAAGACTTGAATTTTTCGATCGTGCGCTACGGCAATGTGGCGGGCAGCCGCGGCTCGATCATTCCATTGTTTCAGAAGCTGATCGACGAGGGCGCAGGCGAGCTGCCAATCACGGATTACCGCATGACGCGGTTCTGGATTAGCCTGACACAGGGCGTAGAGCTTGTGATCAAGGCGCTCGAGGAGGCAAAGGGCGGCGAAACCTTTATCAGCAGGATTCCTTCTTTCAAGATTACCGATTTGGCGGAGGCGATGGCGCCGGGCATGAAAACGGTGGAGATTGGCATCCGTCCCGGTGAGAAGCTTCATGAGGTGATGATTACATCGGAAGATTCGATGACGACGTATGAGTACGACAAAAACTTTATCATTTATCCGCAGATGTTCTGGCAGGAGTCCAAGCGTCCCAATCCAAGCGGCAGAAAAGTGGAGGAAGGCTTTTATTATTCTTCTGGAAATAATCAGGAGTGGCTCTCTGTGGAACAGATCAGGGAATTGTTAAAGACAGATTTGCATGAGTAAACGAGTTTAGAGGAGATTCGTATGGACAAACCAGCAATTGCAGGCGGCACGCCCGTCCGGGATACAAAACTATATTACGGTCATCAGTTTGTCGATCAGGCAGATGTGAAGGCGGTGGAGGAAGTGCTCACCAGCGACTATCTAACCTGCGGTCCCAAGGTGGAAGCGTTAGAGCGGAAGCTCTGTGCGCTCACAGGGGCAGCCTATGCCGTCGCGTGCAGCAACGGCACGGCGGCGCTTCATATTGCGGCGATGGCGGCGGGCGTCGGCGCGGGGGACGAGCTGGTGACTACGCCCATCACCTTTGCGGCGTCTGCAAACTGTGCGCTGTACTGCGGGGCAAGACCGGTTTTTGCAGATATTAATCCCAATACGTACAATATTTCTCCCGAGAGTGTTCGTAAGAACCTGTCCGAGAAAACAAAAGCGGTGGTGGCGGTGGATTTCACAGGGCAGGCTGTCCCGTTGGAGGAGCTGCTCGAACTCTGTCATGAGAATGGGCTTGTACTGATCGAGGACGGCGCACATTCGATCGGCACAAAATACAAGGGCAGACCTGTCGGCAGCATCGCGGACATGACGACCTTTAGTTTTCATCCGGTAAAGACCGTTACGGGCGGAGAGGGCGGCGCGGTGCTCACCAACCGAAAGGATTTGTATGAGAAGCTTTTGCTGTGCCGTTCCCACGGTATCACAAAGGACGCGCCGCAGTATGTGCATGAAAGTCATGGACCGTGGTATCATGAACAGATTGATTTAGGGTATAATTATCGAATCACGGATATCCAGTGTGCGCTGATTTTGAGCCAGCTCGACAAGCTGGGGCAGTTTGCCGCGCGGCGCCGGGAGATCGTCAACCGCTATAATGAGGCTTTTTCACAGATACCGCAGCTCTTTGTACAGCAGGAGATTCCAGAGTCTGACACGACGAGGCATCTCTACATACTGCGCATCAAACCAGAGTTGTTAACGATTGACCGCAAGGGCTTTTTTGAGGCGATGGCGGCAGAAAATATCTGTTGCAATGTGCACTATATTCCGGTGTACTGGCATCCTTATTATGAGCGGCTGGGCTATCCTAAGGGACTCTGTCCCAACGCGGAAAAGCTCTATATGGAGATGATGAGTCTGCCGATCTATTATTCTCTGACCGATCAGGATGTGGAGGATGTGATCATGGCAGTCAGAAAGATTGTGGCGTATTATCAAAAATAGATGGAAAGATAAGCCTAGTAGTTCACTGGGCTTTTCGTGCGCAGGGGGAAACGCGATGAAAAGTGTGGCAGTCATTACCGCCAGAGGCGGGAGTAAGCGGATACCAAGGAAAAATATCAAACCGTTTTTGGGCAAACCCATTTTGGAGTACAGCATTGAGGCGGCGCTGCAAGCGGACTTGTTTCATGAAGTCATGGTGTCAACCGATGATGAGGAGATTGCAGAGGTGGCAAAGCGTGCGGGGGCAAAGGTGCCCTTTTTCAGAAGTGAGCAGACCTCGAATGATTATGCGACGACAGCGGAGGTCATTGCGGAGGTGTTGTCGTCCTATGAGCGTATCGGTATGAAGTTTCAGACCGTTTGCTGCATCTATCCGACTGCACCGTTTGTGACATCAGGCGCCATCAAGACCGCGATGATGCTCTTGGAGCAGGAGAAGGCAGACAGCGTGATTCCGGTGGTGAAGTTCTCCTTCCCGCCGCAGCGGGGCGTGGTCATCAACGATGGCAGAATTGTGCCGAAATGGCCGGAGAATATGGCGAAGCGCTCGCAGGATTTAGAGCCGCTCTATCATGACTGCGGGCAGTTTTACTGCCTGAATGTGGAGCGCTTCATGCAGCAGCGGGCGATCTGGATGGAGCATGTGGTGCCGCTGCTTCAAGATGAACGCTATGTGCAGGATATTGATACTTTGGAGGATTGGCACATCGCGGAGATGAAGTACAAATTGATGAAAGGTGTATAGAGGAGGAGGCTTGCGAATGGAAATCAATGGACGAATCATAGGGGACGGACATCCTGCCTATATCATCGCAGAGATGTCTGCCAATCATGCGGGCAGCCTTGAGCGTGCGCTCGAGCTGATTCATGTGGCGAAGGACGCGGGGGCGGACTGCGTGAAGATTCAGACATACACAGCAGATACGATGACAATTGACTGTCATAACGAATATTTTCAGATTGAGAAAGGAACGTGGGAAGGCGAAAATCTGTACGGGCTGTACCAGAAAGCCTACACGCCGTGGGAGTGGCAGGAACAGCTTCGCGACGAGGCGGCAAAGGTGGGAATTGACTTTCTGTCAACGCCGTTTGACCCGCGCTCTGTCGATTTTCTCGAAGACTTAGGGGTGTATTTTTATAAAATTGCCTCGTTTGAGCTGGTGGACATTCCGCTGCTCGAATATGTGGCAGCCAAGAACAAACCGATCATCATGTCAACTGGAATGGGCACGCTCGAAGAGATACAGGAGGCGGTCGATGCCATCTACAGCACTGGAAACAGGCAGCTTGCGCTGATGAAGTGTTCGAGTGCCTATCCGGCAAAGCCAGAGGAGATGAATCTGAGGACGATGCAGGATTTAAAAGAACGCTTTGGCGTTCCGGTGGGGCTCTCGGATCATTCGATGGGGGCATTCAGCGCTGCGACAGCGGTCGCGATGGGGGCAAATCTGATTGAAAAGCACTTCTGTATCAGCCGTGCCGTCAAAAATCCAGATTCGAGCTTTTCGATGGAGCCGCAGGAGTTTCGCGAGATGGTTGAGCAGGTGCGCGAGGTGGAGAAGGCGATGGGAAGCGTACAGTACGGCGTTTCCAGACAGGAGGAGAGCAATGCGTGCTTCCGCCGCTCACTGTTTGTCGTGGAGGATATCGCTGCCGGAGAGGTATTGACGCCGGAGAAAATCCGCAGTATCCGCCCTGCCTATGGCTTAAAGCCCAAGCACTATCAAGAAGTCCTTGGCAGAACGGCTAAGCGGGCGCTCAGGCGGGGCACGCCGCTGTCATTTGACGATATTGTGTGAGTGCAGCTTTTGACAAAACAGGCTGCCGGACTAGACGGCGTGTTTGCAGGTTTTGCGGCAAAGGAGGGTGCGGCGATGGACAGGATCCTAAAGCTTCGGAAGGTAACACCGCAGGACATGGATTTATTATTTTGCTGGGCGAATGATGATACGGTGCGGGCGAATGCGTTTCACACGGAGAAAATTCCCTATGAAAATCATATCCAGTGGTTTGAAAAGATGATGTCGGACGCCGCAGTATATCAGTATATCCTGTATGATGGCGATGTGCCGATCGGGCAGGTGCGGCTGGCGGACGAGGACGGCGATGCGCTGATTGATTACAGTGTCGCGGCAGCGCACCGGGGGAAAGGGTATGGGCTTGAACTGCTGCGTTTGCTCTGCCAACAACTTGAAACAGATAAAATAACGAATGTTACAAAACTGGTTGGACAAGTCAAATATCAAAATCAGGCATCTGCGAGGGTGTTTGAGAAGGCTGGATTTCACAAAACATTGCTGCCCGAGTATATACAGTATGAGAAGGAAGTAAGCAGATGAGGATTATCATAGCAACGATCAAATCATGGAATATCCGTCATGCGCAGGCATTGCAGAAGCAGTATGAAGGCGTGCATGAGATTGTGATCTACACGACGAAAGAAGAATTTACAGAAGATAACGTGCGTGATTTTGGCCCGGATTACATTTTGCTGCCGCACTGGTCCTATATTATGCCGCGGGAAATCTTTGAGAACTGGGCGTGCGTGGTGTTTCATATGACAGACTTGCCGTATGGGCGCGGCGGGAGTCCGCTGCAAAATCTGATTGTGCGGGGCCATCGGGAGACGATGATTTCAGCGATTCAGATGACAGCGCAGGTGGACGGCGGTCCAGTTTATATGAAGCATGTGTTATCTTTGGAGGGGACAGCGCAGGAAATCCTGATGCGCGGTTCGGATATTATTTTTCAGGAAATGATACCCTTGTTTTTGGAGGAGGGCAAAAAGCTGATTCCAGTGCCGCAGGAGGGAGAGCCCGTGTTATTCCGCCGCAGAAAGCCTGAGGAGGGGGAAATAACTAGCGATATGGAATTAGAGCAAATCTATGATTATATCCGAATGCTGGATGCGGAAGGATATCCGAGGGCGTTTATGGAGTTTGGCGCGTACCGGCTGGAGTTTGACAAGGCGTGCCTGTCTGGCGATGCGCTCGCAGCGCGCGTGGTTTTCCGCCGCAGGACAGAGTAAGGCAGAAGGAACAGAACAGGATAAAATAGTATAAAATGAGAAGGAGAGTGTGAACGGATGAAAACAGTGTTGGTAGTGGCTGCACATCCAGACGACGAGATTCTCGGTGTGGGCGGGACAGTGGCCAGACATGTCGCGGAGGGCGATGAGGTGTATGCCGTTATTTTGGGGGAGGGACAGACCTCCCGCAGTGATCACAGGGAGAATGCGGACCAAGGCTTAGTGGAGGAGCTGCACAAGAATACGTTGGAGAGTGCGGCGGCAGTGGGCTTTCGGGAGGTATTTTTTGCATATTTTCCAGACAACCGCTTTGACAGCGTCGATCTGCTGGATATTGTGAAAACTATCGAACAGATGATTCATAAGCTCAAGCCGCAGATTATTTACACACATTACAGCGGGGACCTCAATATAGATCATCAGTGCACAGCGCGGGCGGTGCTCACGGCGGCAAGACCGATCGGGGCGTACTGTGTGGAGGAAATCTATGCGTTTGAGACGCTGTCCTCTACCGAGTGGAATTTCGATTACAGCGCGCAGCCGGCATTTTGTCCCAATGTGTTTGTGGATATCACAGACTATTATAATAAGAAGGAACAGGCAATGGAGTGTTATGTGTCAGAGCTTTGCAGCTTCCCGCACCCGAGAAGCATGACCGGCATGGACGTGTTGTCGAGGACACGCGGCATGGCGGCAGGTATGGAGCGGGCGGAGGCATTTATGCTGATACGTAAATTAATTAAAAGAGCAGGAGAATAACAGATGATATATATTCGTGCAGATGGCAATACAGCGATCGGTATGGGACATGTGATGCGTTGTCTGGCTGTGGCGGAGGCAGTCGCAGAGCAGGATGGTCCACCGCCTGTTTTTCTCACAGCAGATGAGGGCTGCCGCGGAATGATTGAGGACAGAGGGTTTGAGGCGCTTGTGCTGGGAACGGATTACAGGGAGATGATGAGTGAGCTGCCACAGCTAGAGCGTCTCCTGGACAGCACAGCAGATATCGTGCTTGTGGACAGCTATCAGGCGAATAACGAGTATTATTTAAAACTCAGGGAACTGGTGCGGGTGGCTTGCTTTGAGGATTTGGGAGAAGCGTACCCTGTTGATTTGCTGATCAATTACAATATCTATGCGCCAGAACTTGAACACCGATACAGGGCAGCGCATGGACATCCGCACAAAGCGCTGCCGGTCGAAGCAGACAGCTATCCGCACAAGGTACTTCTGGGTACTGCATATATGCCGCTCAGAAAAGCATTTCAGAGACCTTCTGGATATCAGATTCGTGAGCGGGTGACAGATCTGTTGATCACGACAGGTGGGAGTGATCCGCATTTTGCGGCAGGGGCCATCACAGATGCCTTGTTAGATGACAGAATGATAAGGGAGCAGGGGCTGCATCTGCATCTGGTGAGCGGTCCTTTTAACCAGTTTGTGCATGTGCTCAAAAGCCGGTATGATTGCTATCGAAGTGAGGACTCGGCGGTGCAGATAACGATTCATGAAAATGTGAAGGATCTGCGCAGTTTGCTTCTCGGAAGCGATATCGTCATATCTGCGACAGGGAGCACGATTTATGAGGTCAGCTCTCTCGGTGTGCCGATGATTGTCTTTTATTTTGCAGAGAATCAAAGACAGGGGGCTGAGGCATTAAAAAAGCGTACAGACATTGTCAATGCAGGATGTTTTGCGAAGAATAGCGGTGCAGTGATTGAACAAATTCGGGAGGCTGTAAAGCGGTGTATAGGTGACTTTGCTTACAGAGAACTGTTGAATCAACAGGAGACTGGGCTTGTCGATGGCAGGGGCGCACAGCGTATCGCACGACAACTGAAAGCGTTGATGGAACATTGTGAATAGGATGCGCAGATTGCGTGTGAATCGGCAATGTGTCCTGACGGGGCTTGATAGAAAAGGGAGAATATATGGTATCTGGAAAAAAAAGACAATTAAACTATGAGCTGCTTCGAATCCTTGCCATGCTGATGATCGTGAGCCTTCATTATCTCAGTAAGGGCGGGCTGCTCGGCGATCCGGCAAGGGCGGACATGACAGCCACGGGATATGCGGCATGGCTTGTCGAGGCGCTGTGTCTCGTGGCGGTGAATGTCTATGTGCTGATTAGCGGTTATTTTGGCGTGGATTCGCTGGGCAGCCAGACAGTAGGGAAAAAGCTGACCTTTTGGGAGGTCATGCGTAAACCGCTTAAAATATGGAAGCTGGTCTTTTTTTATTCTATGCTCTTTGGCTGTGGGGCGATTGTTCTTGGATTGCAGGCGTTTGACCCCTATCGTTTTTTTTCTTATTGTTTTCCGATTGTGACAGAACATTATTGGTTTGCGACTTCATATGTGTTTTTGTGCCTGATGATGCCGTTTCTGAATGCTGGGATCTCCTGCCTTGACCAGAAGGAGCTGCGGTATCTGCTGCTGGGATTTTTGTTGATATTCAGCGTGGCAAAGACAGTGATTCCGATGCAGCTTCCTTGGGATAAGTATGGGTATGACAGTCTTTGGTTTGTGGTGCTGTATCTGACAGGAGCGTACCTCAGACGGTATGAGTTGTCGTTTGGGGAGCGCAGATGGCGGGCGGCAGCGCTGTATCTTGGCAGTGTGTCCGCTATCTTTGCCTCCTTTGTCCTGCTTCGACTGATCTATCTAAAGACAGGGATGCTTGGAGAGCGAATTCAGTATAGCTACACCTATAATTATCTGTTTTGTTATACAGGTGCTGTGGGCTTGTTTTTGTTTTTTCAGCCTAGGCAATCTGGTCAGGGCAGCAGACAGCAGGTACTTGAGCGCTTCCGAAAGCCGATCGAGATGTTTTCTGGGGCAGCATTTGGTGTCTATCTGATTCATGAGCACTTTGATGTGCGCAATGCGTGGCCAGAATGGTTTGGGTGTTCGGCACAGGCGGAGCATTCAGTGGCAGGATTTTTGCTGCATATGCTTGCGACGGTGCTGTGTGTGTATCTGGTCTGTACTGTGGTAGAGCTGATTCGGCAAAAGGGAATGTTGACGCTGGTTCCGATGGCAGTACTGCTGCTGTATCCGCTGCGCCATGCGGCGATTGGCGTGGATATGATGGACGCAGGGTATGCGCTGGGGAATTACCGTTTTTTGAACACAGTGAATGAGATGTGGTCGCTCGCGACCTATCTGGCAAATGTGACAGGTGTTTTGTTATCAAAGCTTCCATTGGGGGATTGCTGGATTGGTATGAATGTCTACTGCGGTCTGCTGATTGGCATAGTGGCAGCGGGAGTCTACTATGCCTTGTGGAAACGTTATGGACAGAATCGGAAGAAGCTTGCACTGCTGCTGTTTGTCGCGGAATTGACGGCACTGTCCCTATGTTGGGCGCCATCTGTTATTTTATATCACTATCTGGGTTATCTGTACATGACTGCAGCTGTGATTGTCCTGTATGCGGCGATCATACGAAATAAGCGGTCGCACTTTATCATAGCGGGTGTGATATTAGGATGTTGTGTTGCGGTGAGAATGCCGAATATTACCTATATGGCATTGATCCTGCCTGTGTGGTGTGACTGTTTCTGGAGTCGCGGCAGGGCAGACGCACTGGATCAGCGGACTTGGTTCCAGCGGTTGTTAAGGCGCACGTTGTATTGTATCGGTGGTTATTTTATCGGGCTGCTTGTGCCGTTTAGCGTGATCTGCATGCGCTATGGGCTGACGGCGTACCCACGGATGGTTTCATCGCTGTTTGGCATGACAGACCATGCAACGGATTACAAGCCTACCTCCATGATCACAGCGATGTTTGGAGATTATCTGAGGTATAGTGCATGGTTGTTATTGTTTGTATTCTATATGGGTTTGGGGCTGTTATTGTTTGCAATCGCGAAAAAACTTGAAAGAAATCATTCAATGTCGAAAAAAATAGCATTTGTACTTGAAATATTTTATTCATTTGGATTTCTGGTGCTGTTACGCTTTTGTTATGGCAGGGGAATGTTTGATTTTGATTACACTGATAATTTTAGCATGTATAAGTGGGTGACGGTATTTCTGCTCATCGCGATGGGCTTGTGCGTGTGGTGTCTTGCCGATCGGCGGTGCAGCAGGGAGCATCGGCTGTGGGCGGTGTTTCTGCTCGTCATTATTTGGATCACACCTCTCGGCAGCAATAACGGGCTGTATCCTATTATCAACAACCTGTTTTTGGTACTGCCAGTCTCCATGCTGCTGGCGGCAGAGGCGTTCAGAAAGAGCCGTCGCGCGGGCATAAAATCTGTTGCGTTCCGTATGGCGCTGGGGATGGTGCTGGGGTGTATGATTATTCAGAGTGTACTGTATGGAGGAAACTTCGTGTTTCATGATGCCGGTGCACAGCAAGCGGCAAATATAGATAACACACGATTGGAACTTTCATGCAGCCGTGCGGGGACAGGGCTTGTGACAACGATTGACAAAAAGGCGGCGCTGGAGGAGCTGGACGCATATCTGTACCAGAGCGGTCTATCTGAAAAACAAGTGATATTATACGGCGATATTCCTGCGGTTTCTTATTTGTTTGATATGGAGCCTGCGATCTCAACGACGTGGGCAGATCTTGACTCCTATGGCATCGATGTACTAGAAGCAGAGCTTGTGCGTCTCGCGGGAGAAAATAAGCTGGAGGAAGCACCTGTTATCATATTTGGGCGCGGCGCTGTTGAACGTATTGCAGATACCGCAGATGGACCGAAGTATGAGAAACTGAGCAGAATCATGGCGTTTGCGCAGGCGCAGGGATACCAGCAGTGTTTTGACAATCAAGAATACTTAGTGTTATATCATGTATATTAATCGCAAAACCTTGCCAAAATCATATTAAAAGTGTAAAATAAAGCGAGAAATAATGGAAAAAGTGGAAAGGTTTGGTAGCTTCGATGATCAATTTTAACGTACCGCCGTTTATGGGGCGTGAGATGGAATATATAAAGCAGGCAGTTGAGAATCAGAAAATCTGCGGAGACGGTCCCTTCACACAGAAGTGCAGCGCGTGGATTGAGGAGAAGACCGGCACGGCAAAGTGCCTGCTGACACCTTCCTGCACGCAGGCGACAGAGCTTGCGGCGCTGCTGATTGATATCAAGGAGGGAGATGAGGTGATTATGCCCTCCTACACCTTTGTGTCAACGGCGGATGCCTTTGTGCTGCGCGGGGCGAAGGTGGTGTTTGTCGATATCAGACCAGATACCATGAACATTGATGAAGCTTTGATTGAACAGGCAGTGACAGACAGGACTAGGGCGATTGTCCCTGTACACTATGCAGGTGTTGCCTGTGAGATGGACACGATCATGGAGATTGCAAGGCGGCATAATCTCTTTGTGGTGGAAGACGCGGCACAGGGAATCAATGCCACATATAAGGGAAAACAGCTTGGCGCCATTGGGGATTTCGGGTGTTATTCATTTCATGAAACCAAGAACCTCAGCATGGGTGAGGGCGGTGCACTGCTGATTCAGGATGCGGGCTACATCAGTGATGCTGAGATTATCCGTGAGAAAGGGACAAACCGCTCACAGTTTTATCGCGGGCAGATTGACAAGTACCGCTGGGTGAACTACGGTTCGTCGTATCTGCCAAGTGATATGAATGCGGCGTATCTGTGGGCCCAGATTGAGTGCATTGATGCCATCACGGCAAAGCGCCTTGCGCTGTGGCGGCAGTATGATGAACTGTTGCAGCCGCTCCAGGAGAGAGGGCTTTTGACGCTTCCGTATGTGCCGGAGGGCTGTGAGCACAACGGCCACATGTATTATATCAAAGCAAAGGATTTGGCGGAGCGCACCCGTCTGATTGATTTTATGCGGGAGAACGGTATATGGCCAGTATTTCACTATGTACCGCTGCACTCGGCGCCTGCGGGGCTTAAGTTTGGCAGATTTATGGGTGAGGACGTGTATACGACCAGAGAGAGCGAACGGCTGCTGCGCCTGCCGATGTTTTATTCGCTCACGTCGGCAGAAGTAGATTATATTGTAGGAAAAGTGAAGGAGTTCTATCACATATGACAGATGACCGCACAGTGATCAAGGCAGCAAAAGTGTGTGGTGCGTTTGCTTTCACTGTTCTGCTCGCGCTGCTTTTCGCTGTTCAATTTGATTTTTATTATGATTTGAATGATGACACCATGATCAAGGATATTCTGTCAGGAGCCTACACGGGGAGACCGAGTGGCTTCTGTATACAAATGCTGTATCCTTTGGGGTGGTGTATTGCGCTTCTTTACAAGGCCATTCCAACTGTTGCATGGTATGGCTTGTTTTTGTGTCTGTGTCAGTTTGGTGTATTCTTTCTGATTGCGGTGAGACTGTTGTCGCGCATGAGACGTTTGTGGTCGCAGATTGCAGCGCTTGTGGTAGAGACAGTGCTGGTGCTGGGGCTATTTCTGCGGCAGTTTGTGGTGATACAGTATAGCGTGACTGCCGGAATCTGCATGGCGGGTGCGGTCTTTTTGTTTCTCACAGCGCCTAATACAGACAAACCGTCAGTATTTTTTAGGAGAAATCTGCTTCCCCTGATGCTGGTGGTGCTGTCCTTTATGATACGGACGGAGGTCTGCTTCATGCTGCTGCCGTTTCTGCTTCTGGCAGGTATGGCAAAATGGTGCGGCGAGGAGCGCTTTTTTACAGTGGCAAATTTCAGGAAATACCTGACGCTTATCGCTGCGGCAGTCCTGTGTATGGCGGCGGTGTACTCGCTGGATCTGCTCGCATACAGTGGCAGCGAGTGGAGCAGCTTTCGAAGCTTTTTTGACGCGCGCACGAAGCTGTATGATTTCTACGGACTGCCTGAGTACGAGCAGCACCAGGACTTCTATGAGTCGATCGGGCTGTCGAGGGAATCCTATACCTTATTGGAAAATTATAATTTTGCACTGGACGAGTCGATTGACACTTGGAGGCTAGAGGCGATTGTGTCTTATCAGGAGCAGCTTGCACAAGAGGGAATCGGGCTGAAAGAAACGTTTGGTCTGGTGAGCAAAAAAAGCTTCAAGGAGGCGCTTTGGCAGTACAAAAATCAGTTGCAGAGCCGCCACTCTCTCGTCAGTATGACGATCATTGTTTTGTATCTTTTGTATGTATTGCTGTGCGTGGTGCCTGCGCGGGGGAAAGTGCGGGTGAATGCAGTGTTTTGGCTTCTGGTTCTGGTGTTTGTGCGCAGCGTTCTGTGGCTGTATTTGTATATGGTGGACAGGCTGCCGGACAGGGTGACAATCCCGTTGCTCATGATGGAGCTGGTGGTGCTTCTGGGCTTCTGGCTCGGCGAAAATGGTCACGCTGTGCGGCAGCCTTCGGCATCTGTTTATATAGAAGCGATCAGTGTATCGAGAGCGGCAAAAATCATTGTCACGCTGCTGTGTGCCGCGGGTGCAGCGCTCGTCCTGCTGGGCAGCCTGCGGTCTGTGCAGGCTGAATACGACCGGCGTGCGGCTGCGGATGCGCGCTGGAATGCAATGATGGATTATTGCCGCAAAAATGGAAATAATTATTATGTGATTGACGTGTACTCCGCGACCTCCTATCAGGGGGCCTCCTATTCGGAAAAAATTTTCACCGATGTGAACAATTCTTACAAGAATTTTGATTACTGCGGGGGATGGGCGGCAAAAAGTCCGCTGGCAAGACAAAAGCTGGCGCGGCACCATTTCAGGGATCTCCAGAATGCGCTCATCGGCACAGCGTACTTTGTGGTGCAGCCCGGCAAGCAGCTTGACTGGATTGTCCAATATTATCAAAAACGCGGGATTACAGTCACGCCAAAGTGCGTCAATCAAATACGAACCGCCGCGTCGGAGCCGGCATTTGATGTATATAAACTGACTAGAAAGAAATAAGGAGACAGATATGGAACCAGTGAGAAAGGACTTAATCCTGCGAGGACAGCAGATTTATTTGAGACCAATCACCGCAGAGGACACAGAGCTGGCGGTGCGGTGGCGCAATCAGCCAAGTGTGGTGGCAAACTTTTTGTACCGAAAACCCATCACGCGTGAGGACCACGAGAACTGGCTTGCCAACAAGGTGATGAAAGGGCTGGTGCACCAGTTTATCGTGTGCAGGAATGAGGACGACATGCCGCTTGGCTCTGCGTATCTCCAGAATTTTGACGACGAGAGCAGACGGGCGGAGTGGGGGATTTACTTGGGGGAAGAACAGTCGTATGGAAAGGGTGTCGGCACAGAGGCGGGGCATCTGATTTTGGACTATGCCTTCAACACGCTTGGACTGCACAAGGTTGTCTCGCGTGTGCTGGCGCGCAATACGGCGAGCGCCCGCATGAGCGAGAAAGTGGGCAGCATCCAAGAGGCGTATCTTAGGGATGAATATTTTCTGGATGGGCAGTATGAGGATTTAATCCTCTTTGGCATATTTAATCCAAAGGAACAGATTGCTTCCGACAAGGAAGGGTAGGAGGACTATGAGTAAGATAAGTTTTGTCATTCCCTGCTATCGGAGTGCGAGGACGATCGAGAGCGTAGTGGCGGAAATACAGCGCACAATGGCATCGATGGCAGAATATACGTATGATGTGATTCTGGTTAACGACTGCTCGCCGGATGATACCTTTGAGGTGATCAAAAATCTGTGCGCGCGGTACAGCTTCATCACTGGGATCAGTCTGGCAAAGAATTTTGGTCAGCATGCGGCGCTGATGGCGGGACTTCGCCGGTCAGACGGTGACATTGTGGTCTGTCTGGACGATGACGGTCAGACGCCGGCGGATGAAGTCGGAAAACTGCTTGCACAGATCGAGTGCGGGAGTGATGTGGTCTATGCAAGTTACGGGGATAAGAAGCACAGCGCTTTCCGCAATTTTGGCACATGGATGAATGATATCATGACAAGGATTATGCTTGGGAAGCCAAAGGACCTGCATCTGACAAGCTATTTTGCCGCGAGGCGGTTTGTGGTGGACAGTATGCTCAAGTATGAGAACAGTTATCCGTACATCATCGGGCTGGTGCTGCGTGCCACCAGGAATATTTCCAATGTGCCGGTAAACCACAGGAGCCGTGCGGTCGGCACCTCCGGCTACACGATGAAAAAGCTGTTGGGATTGTGGTTTAACGGGTTTACGGCGTTCTCCATCCTGCCGCTGCGCATAGCCACCATGACAGGTGCTTTCTTTGCAGGTGCGGGCTTTCTCTACGGCATCTATACCGTTGTGAAAAAATTTGTAAATCCGGAGGTGCCGCTGGGGTTTAGCTCGCTCATGGCGGCGGTCGTGTTTATCGGCGGGATGCTCATGATTATGCTGGGACTGATCGGGGAATATATCGGGCGGATTTATATCAGCATCAACAATTCTCCGCAGTATGTGGTGCGTGAGGAGACGCACAGCGGTGACACAGATTGTGGGGAGTGACTGTTGTATAAAAAAACGGATTGTGCTATACTCTATACGCATAGGGAAAAATTTGGAATTTAAGCGTGCATAAAAGGGAAAATGGAGGGGAAAATGAAACAAAACAGGATAAATTTCTATATTAAAGATATCATTGCCTGCACATTTTCCAACAGTGAGCATGCCAGAACATATGCGAAACGAAATGCGGTGATTCAGATTGTGGTGGCAACGGCCGCGTTTATTTTGATGATGCGCGTCTTTCCAATGGGGCTGGTGCAGAATCATCTGCTGTCAAGGCAGAAGGCGTATGATCATCCGGCGAAGGCAGGGGTTGCGGGTGAGCCGTTTACCGCTGTGGACAAGAAGCTGCAAATGGTAAACTTCACACAGGATCATCTGTATCAGGTCACACTGTATATGGGGTGTACGATACGTGATGGTGACACTGGATTTGAGCGCGTTCTTTTTCGGTTGTACGATGACGAATTTTCCTGTATCTATGAGGAGGAGGCGGACAGCAGGATCATCGCCAAAAACGGATTTCTGACAGCAAAGCCAGATCTGGATGTCGAGCAGGGGCAGGCGTATTATTATGAAGTCCTCATAAGCGAGGAGAGCAGTGCGGACTACACGCTTCCTGTCGGGGACAGAGTGGCGCTTGCACAGGAGGAGAACGGCACATTATATATTGACGGCATTATCAATGAGGAAGTCAGTCTAGTCGCTGATTTTGACTATACAAGCCCGCTTTCAGTGGTTGGGATTCTTCTGTATGATCTGCTGATTCTGGGGGTGGCAGCAGTGGTATATCTGTTGATCTTAATGCTGGTACAGCACTACGATGAACGTTTGATGCAGGATTCGCCGCGTATTGGCAGGATTGTCAGAATCAGTGCGGCAGCGCTGGGAGTGCTTTTGTCGGCGGCGCTGTTTGTGTATGCAGTCCTCTTAAACCGTTTTGGCGCAGAGGTGTGGGATAGACTTTTCTTTGCAGTCGGCATTGTCGTCGCGGATGCGTGGCTGATCGGTTCTTTGTGGCGCGTGTCAAGGGTCCTGCGGCCAAAAAAGCGATCTAAGAGGCCGGCGGGCAGCATTCTGTGGCTCACGTGGAGAAACTATATTCAGACGGTCAGCTTCGGGCTGCTGTTCTATGCGTTGTGCCAGTATGTCAATGCGGACCGTAACTTTTATCACTATACCAATACCAGATGGATGCTGATCTTTTTTGCGATTGCGCTCCTGATGAATTATCATGAAAAGCAGTTTGTCAACAAGCTCAGTGCGGTGTGGCTGATTGTCGGGACTGCGGGCTCTGTGTATTATTGCAGCTTTGTGCAGGGAGATGAGAAGGAACTGCTCCTGGCGCGGCTTACCTGCGGCGTGGTGGTATCATGGGGACTGCTGCTTTTGACTATCGTGGCGGGATGGGTGCAGACGGGGGCGTTTTCTAAGAACGGACCGCAGATTATAAGGCAGTTTGTCCGGGACAGGCAGCGGTTTTGGTACAGCGTATTGTGGATTGTATTTAGCTTGTTGATGTATGCATATCGATATGAGAAGGTATGGGTTTTTACGGCGACGCTGCCGTTTGCGGCATTTCTTTTTTCGCCAAACACCCTCGCTTCAAATTGCCGTTTTCTCAGGAATTTCAGCAACGGCATTCTGCTAAACTTTGCGCTGGTGACACTTTTTTGTTTGGAGCATCGGCCGCATCATTACTGGATGCTCTACCGCTACGGCGGCATGTTCCACACCGTAGCCTGCACAGGGATGTATTTGGCAGTCGTGTTTGGCGCGGCGCTTGCACGGCTCTATGGCAAGTTAAAGACCCGCAGAAATATGCTGGTGTTCTGCTGTCCTGAATATTTTGTGACTGCCTGTGCGGTTGGGTTTATCCTGCTCTCGATGTCGAGGACAGCGTTTCTCACAACGCTTGTGACGGTGGCGATGATCGTAGCCATCACCGCGGTGGCGTATCAGAAAAGCGCGCTTAGGATTCTGTCGGAGCTGGGGATGCTTGCGGCAGTGTGCCTTGTCAGCTTTCCGATGGTGTTTACCGCAGTCAGGATGATTCCGGCAGTTGTGAATGATCCTGTGCGTTATGAGATTGAATTTCAGGACAGAAACTTTATGATATATGAGGGGGATCCCATCGACTCAGACAAATATATGACTGTGCGGCGCTTCTTTGCCACACTGTTTGGCAGATTCCAGACAGCAGGCGGCGGGCAGGCGGCGGATGCCGGTGGCGAGAATCTCACGCGGCGGGAGGCGGGGACGCTGGCCTTTGCGGGGAGAGATTTGGCAGGGCTGGAGCGGCGCAGCTTTTCACAGGAGCAGGAAGAAATGGACAGCTCTGACAGCACTGATATTTCGAATGGCAGGTTTGAGATTTTTCAGGATTATATCAATGCAATCCGTTTTCATGGGCATCCTAAGATGGGGCCGGAGGACAAGAAGGGCGATGAGTACGCCCACGCGCACAATTCCTATCTACAGGTGGCGTATAATTTCGGATTGATTGCAGGGCTGTTGTTTCTGGTGCTGTGTGCGTTGACCTTGTGGCGCGCGATCAGGCTTTTTCTCGATCATGGAGGCAGGTACAGCATCGTGCTCGTACCATTTTCGATCGTGGTTGTATTTGGGTTTATCAGTTTGACGGAGTGGGCTTATCATCCATGCATTCCGGCAGGTTTTGGCTTTATACTGATGCAGATGCTCTTGATGCGGGACTGCGAGGGAACCGCAAGATAAAGAGCCGGGAGGCAGTTACAATATTATGAATAAGTTAAATCATATCAATCTACAGCTTTTACACAGAAGAATCGTGCTTGTGATTCTGGACATTATGACCGTATGTATCGCAAGCATTGTACCACTGTGGTTTCGCTTTGAATTAAATTATAAGGACATTCCAGAGGTATATTTGAGCTCGGCGTGGAATATCATGGTGCCGAATGTGGTGATGACACTGGTGATCTTTTACATTTTTAAGCTGTATCACAGTCTGTGGGCATTTGCGGGGACGGCGGAGGTACAGAATATTCTGGCAGGATGTATTCTAAGCGCGATACTGGATTTTGCAGGAATGCGGATTCTCAACTATCCGATTCCCAGAAGCTATTATTTCACCTACGCGCTGGTGCTGACGGGGCTTACGACCTGTACCCGGTTTTCCTACCGCATCATGCGGGGGATGCGGCACAAGGCGCAGAACCGCAAAAACGGGACGCGCGTGATGATCATCGGTGCCGGAGATGCCGGAAATACGGTGATTAAAGAGATTGTCAACAGCAGCTACAGCACCATGACCATCAAGTGTATTATCGATGATGATGAGAGCAAGTGGGGCAGGTTTATACAGGGCATCAAGATTGTAGGCGGACGCGAAAGGATTGTGGAGTACGCCGCGCTGTATGGTATCGATGAGATTTTTATTGCGATACCGTCGGCAAACCGCGCGACGATGAAGGCGCTTGTTGAAATCTGCAAAGAGACGAGCTGTAAGCTGAGGACGCTGCCAGGCATCTATCAGCTTGTAAACGGTGAGGTCAATGTCAGTAAGCTCAGAGACGTGGATGTGGAGGATTTGCTGGGGCGCGATCCCATCAAGGTTGATCTGGATTCCATTTTGAATTATGTCAAAAATCAGGTGATTATGGTGACAGGAGGGGGCGGCTCGATCGGCAGTGAGCTGTGTCGTCAGATTGCGGGACATAAACCGGCGCGGCTGATTATCGTTGACATTTATGAAAACAATGCCTACGAGATTCAACAGGAATTAAAGCAGCGGTATCCGAAGCTGGATTTGGTGGTGCTCATCGCCTCTGTGAGAAACACGAACCGCATCAACAGCATTATGAAGGAATATCACCCAGATATAATCTATCACGCGGCTGCGCACAAGCATGTGCCGCTGATGGAGGTAAGTCCCAACGAGGCGATCAAAAACAATGTCTTTGGCACGTGGAAGACAGCGCAGGCTGCCGTGCAGAACGGCGTGAAAAAATTTGTCATGATCTCCACGGACAAGGCGGTCAATCCGACGAACATTATGGGGGCGAGCAAGCGCATCTGCGAGATGATTATTCAGACCTACAACCGCCACTATGAGACAGAGTTTGTGGCAGTGCGGTTTGGAAACGTCTTAGGGAGCAACGGCAGTGTGATTCCGCTGTTCAAAAAGCAGATTGCAGCGGGCGGTCCGGTGACAGTGACGCATCCTGATATCATCCGTTATTTTATGACGATCTCGGAGGCGGTATCGCTCGTCCTGCAAGCGGGCGTCTATGCCAGGGGCGGCGAGATCTTTGTGCTTGACATGGGTGAGCCTGTCAAAATCCTGGATTTGGCCAAGAACCTGATCCGGCTATCCGGGTATAAGGTGGATGAGGATATTAAGATTGAATTTACAGGGTTACGGCCCGGCGAGAAACTCTATGAGGAGATTCTCATGAGCGAGGAGGGGCTGACGGATACTGCAAATAAGCTGATTCATATTGGCAGACCGATTGAGTTTGACGAGACATTATTTTATGTGCAGCTCAATAATCTAAAACAAGCGGTAGAAAATGAATGTGTGGATGTGCGGTCTCTGATACAGGAGATCGTGCCCACTTACGTGCCCAATGTGGGCGGGGAGGAGTATGAATATGAAGGACAATATGAGCAACAACCGAAAAAATCTCAAGAGAATTTATCTCGCAAGTCCCACCATGCACGGTGATGAGCAGCGGTTTGTGGCGGAGGCATTTGAGACCAACTGGGTCGCGCCGCTTGGACCGAATGTCAACAGCTTTGAGACAGAGCTTGCATCGTATACGGGCTGTGGATATGCCGCGGCGCTGAGTTCGGGGACGGCAGCGATTCATCTGGGATTAAAACTGCTTGGCGTAGGACAGGGGGATGTCGTGTTTGTGTCATCACTCACATTTTCGGCAAGCTGCAATCCGATTGTCTATGAGAAGGCAGTTCCCGTGTTGATCGACTCGGAGCCGGATACCTGGAATATGTCGCCGGAAGCTCTGGAGAGGGCGTTTGAGAAATATCCGACACCCAAGGCGGTAGTGGTCGTACATCTGTATGGCACGCCGGCGAAGATGGATGAGATCACGGCGATATGTGCAAGGCACAATGTACCAATCCTGGAGGACGCGGCAGAGTCATTGGGCTCTACATACGGCGGAAAGCAGACGGGGACCTTTGGACGGATTGGCATATATTCTTTTAACGGCAACAAGATTATCACGACCTCCGGCGGCGGGATGATGGTGTCTGCCGAGGAGGCGCTTGTGCAGGAGGCGAGGGTGCTCTCCACACAGGCGCGGGACCCGGCGCGGCACTATCAGCATTCCAAGATTGGCTATAATTACCGGATGAGCAATATCGACGCAGGCATCGGACGGGGACAGCTGATGCATCTGGATGAGCACATACAGCGCAAGAAGGCGATTTATCAGCGGTACTGTGAAGCGTTTGCCGATATCTCAGAGATTATGATGAATCCGTTGAATCCAAAGGGAGATGCGAACAACTGGCTTTCCGGCATGGCGATTGCCAGGGGCAGCAGCGTGACGCCGGACAGGGTGATGGATGCGCTTGAGGCGGAAAATATTGAGTCGCGCCCAATCTGGAAGCCGATGCACATGCAGCCTGTCTTTGCAGCGTGCGACTTTTTTAACCACAACGGGAGCGGCGTGAGCGTCAGCGAGGATATCTTTGCCCGCGGGATGTGCCTGCCGAGCGATATCAAGAACACGGATGAGGATATGGACAAGATCATTGCGATTATCAGAGCGCTCTTTGTATGAAAGAGACGGGATGGAAGAAAAAGATAGGAAATGAAGGAGATTTAGATTTTAGAGGATAAAAACATATGTATCAGAAAATAAAACGGTTGTTGGATATTTTCATCTCGCTGACAGCGCTGGTGATTCTGAGTCCAGTGTTGTTGGTCACGGCGCTGCTGGTGCGCGTAAAACTTGGCGCGCCTGTCATCTTTCACCAGGAGCGCCCCGGATATCATGAGAAAATCTTTAAGCTGTGCAAATTCAGGACAATGACAGATGCGCGGGACGCAAGCGGTGCGCTGCTGCCGGACGAGCAGCGCCTCACCAAATTCGGAAGGCTGCTCCGATCGACCAGCCTAGACGAGCTGCCGGAGTTGTGGAACATATTAAATGGGGATATGAGTCTCATCGGACCAAGACCGCTTCTGGTGCGGTATCTGCCCTATTACACGAAGGAGGAGCGCAGGCGGCATGATGTGCGGCCAGGTCTGACAGGACTTGCGCAGGTGAACGGCAGAAATGCACTGGGATGGGAGGCGCGGTTTGCCTATGACTTAGAGTACGTGGATCATCTCAGCTTCGGTCTGGATTTGAAAATACTGTTCTTGACAGTCGCAAAGGTTGTGAAGCGGTCTGGAACGCTGTCGGGTGCAGATCAGGTTGTCGCAGACTTTGATGAATACAGGAAAAAAGGAGGGGCAGGATGAATCAGCTTGCACTATTTGAACAGCCGCTGCCGGTCACACCGGTCACACCGCTTAGGATGAAATGCGGTCAGAATCAGTTCTGGATCAAACGCGATGATCTGCTGCCCTTTAGCTTTGGCGGAAATAAGGTGCGAAAAGCAGCAGAATTCTATAAAGAAATCAAGGACAGCGGTGCGGATGTGGTCATGACCTACGGCAGCAACAGCTCGAATCACTGCCGGATCATCGCCAATATGGCGGCGGCAATGGGATTACAGTGCCATGTCATCTCCCCGGAGGAAAATCGGGAAATCCTGTATAATACAAGGATGGTCACACAGTTTGGCGCCGTTATCGAGACCTGTCCTGTAACGGAGGTCGCACAGACGATAGAGAACAGGAAGGCGCACTTTATAAAAGAAGGTAAAAAGCCTTACTTTATAACCGGTGGAGGACATGGGAATCCCGGCACACACAGTTATGTCAGGGCATACCATGAAATCTGTGAACAGGAAGCACAGATGGGCGTTCATTTTGACTATATTTTCCATGCGTCAGGAACCGGAGCGACACAGGCGGGGCTTGTGTGCGGACAGCTTTTGGCGCAGGACTTGTCCCGCAGAATTATCGGAATCAGCATCGCGCGGGAGATGGCGCGCGGACGGGAGGTCGTCCGGGAGAGCATTGAGGCGTATCTGGGTGCAGCATATGAAAAACTGTACCGGGAGGAATTGCTGATTTTTGACGATGCGTACCGCTGCGGCGGATATGGGAAGCACACAAGGGAGATTCTGGATGTGATTGACTCAATGATGTGCAGTGAGGGGATTCCGATGGATACGACATATGTCGGAAAGGCATTCTGGGGAATGTCACAGTATATTGCGTCGCATGGTATTGGCGGCAAGACGATTCTGTTCCTGCACACGGGCGGCGCACCGCTGTTTTTTGACAGGCTTGATAAGGGTTAGAATATATAAAACGAAGACAAAAAATGTAGATAAAAAATGTAGATAAAGAAAGGACCGTGCAGCATTATGAATCTGTTAATATTAAGCTGTGGGACAAGAGATAAAGTAGTCCAGTATTTTAAGGCGGCTTTTGCGGGGGAAGGGCGTGTTATCTGCACAGATTGCAGTCCTTATGCACCAGCGCTCTATGAGGCGGATGCCCACTATATTGTGCCGCGGATTACCGCACCAGAATATCTTGATGTCATCTACGAAATCTGCAAGAAGGAAGCCGTGACAGGAGTGCTCTCACTGATTGACCCAGAGCTGTCTCTGATCGCGGCGCACGAGACGCAGTTTCGGGCGCTGGGCGTCACGATCATTGGCTCAGACTATGCGCTGTGCGAGCGCACACTCAACAAGTGGGAGTTGTATTGCTGGATGGAGGCGCACGGCTATCCTTGTGCTAAGACCTATCGCACGATGGAGTCGTTTTGCGGGGCGCTCGCGCAGGGGGAAGTCCATTTTCCTGTGTTTGTGAAGCCGATGAAGGGCAGTGCGAGCATCCAGATTGCCAGGGCAGACGACATGGAGACGGCAGCATTTTTGTTTGCACATGGTGAGCAGATGATTATACAGGAGTATATGACGGGACAGGAGATTGGCGCCGATGTCTATATCGACCTGATCAGCAGAAAAGTAGTGTCCATCTTCACCAAAAAAAAGCTGGTGATGCGGGCTGGTGAGACGGACAAGGCAGTCTCCTTTATCGACGAGAAGCTCTTTGCACACATCACAAAATTTGTGGAGGAGAGTGGATTTGCCGGGCAGAT
The DNA here is from genome assembly GCA_910586405.1 of uncultured Lachnospiraceae bacterium. GTDB lineage: Bacteria > Bacillota > Clostridia > Lachnospirales > Lachnospiraceae > COE1. The sequence goes on along the minus strand of CAJUII010000002.1, from coordinate 67,105 downwards.
TGACATCGATCTCTTTGAGCAGAACGGTGTCTACTATATCTCGGAGGTCAATCCGCGCTTTGGCGGCGGATATCCACATGCATATGCCTGCGGTGCAGATCATATGACGTTGATTCGAGAGAATCTAAGGGGCGTCGAAAACCCAGTGCAGATCGGTGGTTATGCGGTGGATAAAGTGATGATGAAGTACAATGAGATGATGCTGATCGAGGATGTGCCAAGAGATTCGGCAACAGATGCCGACGCAAGCCGTTAAGGGGCATGGTCCATATGTCAAAGGGAATGAGGAGTATGGGAAAAGTATTGATTCTTGCCAATTCTGCGAGCGGGCTGTACGATTTTCGTAATGAGCTGGTGCTTGCGCTCTTGCAGAAGAATGAGGTCTATGTCAGCCTTCCCGATGAGGAGAAGGCGCCGGCGCTTGCGCGCGAGGGCTGCAAGGTATTTCACACGCCCATTGACAGGCGCGGGGTGAATCCAGTGCGGGATATCCGGCTGTTTGCCGATTATTTCCGGTTGATGCGTCGGGTGAAGCCCGATGTGGTCCTCACCTACACAATCAAGCCAAACATTTATGGCAATCTGTGCTGCCGGCTTCTGCGTATACCGTATCTTGCCAATATCACGGGACTTGGCTCTGCCTTCGAGAACGGTGGACTGGTGCAGAAGATTGTCGTGTTCCTATATCGAATGGCGCTGAAAAAGGCGCAGTGCATCTTTTTTCAGAACAAGACGAACCAGGATATTTTTGCACAGTATGGCATCCGCGGTCACAGGACAAGACTGGTGCCCGGCTCCGGGGTAAATCTCGATAGACACACGTACAAGGAATATCCGGCAAAGGCGCGCACCGTGTTTCTCTATGTGGGGAGGCTTATGAAGGAGAAGGGCATTGATGAACTGCTCTACGCAGCCTCAAGGCTTCATGAGGAGGCGCCCGAAGTGCTGTTTCGGCTGGTCGGCAGCTACGAGGAGGATTACAGGGCGCGCGTCGAGGCGTATGAAAAACAAAACATTGTGGAGCATACAGGTTATCAGAAGGATGTCACGCCCTTTTATCAGGAGGCGTCTGCGGTGTTGATGCCAAGCTATCACGAAGGAATGTCCAATGTCATCTTGGAGGCGTCTGCGAGCGGCAGACCGGTGCTGGCATCACAGATTCCAGGATGCCAGGAAGGGTTTGAGGACGGTGTTACTGGGTTTGGTTTTGCGCCGCGGGACAAGGAGGCGCTCTTGTGCGCGCTGCGGCGGTTTATGGCGCTCTCCGGCGAGGAGCGCGCGCAGATGGGAAAACGTGCGCGGGCAAAGATGGAGCGGGAGTTTGACCGCAGGCAGGTGGTGCAGGCTTATATGGAAGAGATCGAGAACTGCACAAATAAAGAATAAAAAAGGAATAGAGAAGGAGAGAACATAAAATGAGCTTATATGAGGATATTGTCAGTGGAAAAGAAAAGCTGTCGCTGGTGGGGCTCGGCTATGTGGGCATGCCGATTGCAGTCGCTTTTGCCAGAAAGATTCAGGTTGTGGGATTTGATTTAAACGCGGATAAGATTGCGCTCTACAAGTCTGGGGTGGACCCTACGAATGAGGTGGGCGATGAGGTGATCAAGTCAACGAAGGTCGCGTTTACAGCGGACCCTGCAAAGCTGCGCGAAGCAAAGTTTCATATCGTGGCGGTGCCGACGCCGGTCAATGATGACCACACGCCGGACCTGACGCCTGTCGAGGGCGCAAGCCGCATTTTGGGACAAAATCTCACAAAGGGTTCCATCGTTGTGTTTGAGTCTACCGTATATCCTGGTGTCACAGAGGAGGTCTGTGTGCCAATTCTCGAGAGGGAATCCGGGTTAAAGTGCGGTGTGGATTTCAAGATTGGCTATTCGCCAGAGCGAATCAATCCGGGAGACAAGGTGCACCGTCTGGAGACAATCACAAAGATTGTGTCCGGCATGGACGAGGAGACGCTCGACGAGATCGCACATGTGTATGAGCTTGTGGTGGAAGCAGGCGTGTACCGCGCAGAGTCCATCAAGGTTGCGGAGGCGGCGAAGGTGATCGAGAACAGCCAGCGGGATATCAATATTGCCTTTATGAATGAGCTGTCTATAATTTTTAACAAAATGGGTATCGACACGAAGGCGGTGCTTGAAGCTGCTGGGACCAAATGGAATTTCCTCAATTTCCAGCCAGGGCTTGTCGGCGGACACTGCATTGGTGTGGACCCCTATTATCTCACCTACAAGGCGGAGCAGCTCGGCTATCACTCACAGATCATTCTCTCAGGGCGCCGCATCAATGACGATATGGGAAAATATGTGGCAGAGACGCTTGTCAAGAATCTGATCAAGGCGGACATACCTGTCAAGAGTGCTAAGGTGGCGATTCTGGGCTTTACCTTCAAGGAGAACTGCCCAGATACTAGAAACACCAAAATTATTGATATATACAATGAATTGAAGGAGTATGGAATCACTGCGCAGGTGACGGATGACAATGCGGATGCCGACGAGGCAAAACGTCTGTATGGCATTGAATTTACACCGATGAGGGAAATCCGGGACTGCGATGCAGTGATCTTGGCAGTCGCACACGAGTCCTATCGGTCGCTCGGCATGGCGGATATCGATGCTCTGTACGCAGACCGCGGCAAGGCGAAGGTGCTGACAGATCTAAAGGGGATTTTGGATAAAAAGGCGTATACTGACGCAGGCTATATTTACTGGAGACTTTAATGAGGTATTTGGATACAGACTTAGGAGACTTTGATGCGCGTAGATAAACGGAACTTTATATTTTGTGGAATATTTGTGGCTTTTTTTGGCTGCCTGCTGCTGACAGGAGAGCCCATCTATACAGGGGACACCTTCCAGCATGAAAACCAGATGATCATGCGCGAGCCGGGCTATGCGCTGCTGATACAGATTTTGCGCTTTTTGTCGCCGGAGAGGCATTACTGGCTGCTCATCGCACTGCAAAATCTGCTGGCAGCGGCTGCCAACACAGCGGTGCTGGTCTTTATGCGCAGGCACTTTGATTTGAGTATGCCAGTGTCCTTTTTGTTCACGGGGATACTCCTTGTGCCGCATCTTATGACACCGCTGTTTTCGAGCACGCATCTGATTCTGACCAATGCCCTGATGACAGAGGGCATTCTGTTCTCGCTGTATCCGATTGCTTTCATCCAATTGCTGCGTGCCATGTGGTCCGGCAGGCCGACAGGATGGGACAGCATTCGTGCACTGATTCTTTTCTTTTTGATCTCGCTGATTCGCGGTCAGATGATGGTGCTGTTCGTGGTGTGGTTTCTGGTGATGTTTGTTCTCACAGTCATCCAGGGCGTGCAGGTGACAGAGCAGTCAGGCAGTGCACAGAACAGCTTTGTCCTGGCAGAAAATATCGGCAGACATGGATTGCTGGCGGTGCTGGCGGCATTCATCATCGCGTTTTCGGCCAGAAGTCTGGTGATTCATGTGTACAACTACTGTGAGCAGGGGCTTTTTGTAGATACAGCGTCGGGGAAAGCCATGTCCTTTGCCAATGTTTTGTACGTGGCAGACCGGGAGGATGGCGAGGCGATTGCGGATGACGCGCTCAGAGCAGTTTTCTATGAGATGTATGACCGGGCTGATGCAGAGCAGATGAATTATAAGTATGCACCTTCCGGCATTCTTGGCAGGGCAGCGCACCATGAGCAGTGTCATGATGATCTGAATTTTATTTATTTTGCGGAACCGGCAAAGCAGTATGTGGGCGAGACGAAAGGCATCTATGCGGACCGCTATCAGGAGTTAATGATTGCCATTGACGAGGTTGCAGAAGCGCTTTCGGCACAGCTCATGCCGCAGGTGCTTGGCAGATACATACTGAATTATTTCAGTGTGGCAGCGCTGGGGTTTGTCAGGACAGTGGCGTATGAGAATCCGGTGCTTGTGTGGTATACAGTTTTCATCTATGCAGCAGCAGTTGCGCTGACCATTTGGCTGTGGCTTAGGACGCCGCAAAGCAGAGCAGCATCTTTTATGGCAGTCGTGCTGCTGACCATCGCGGGGAATGTCTGCGCGACGGCGCTGATGATACAGTGTATCTCGAGATATATGATCTATAATCTGCCGCTGTTTTATATGGCAGGCTTCTTGGCGTTCAGAGAATTTGTAATGCAGAAACGTACAAAAATTTTATCAGAAAGGCATGGGTAATAAGATGGGATATAAGGAGTTGAAATTTGAGAAGGATAGTGTATTCCTTGTGACGGGCGCGGCCGGGTTTATCGGTTCGAATCTGTGTGAGGCGCTGACTGATCTGGGATATCAGGTGCGTGCGCTTGACGATCTCTCCACAGGCAGGGAGGAGAATGTCAAGATGTTCATGGACAGACCAAACTACTCGTTTGTCAAGGGCGATATCAGGGATTTGGATACCTGTATGAAAGCGTGTGAGGGCGTGCATTATGTGATGCACCAGGCAGCGTGGGGGTCTGTGCCGCGCAGCATCGAGATGCCGCTCTTCTATGAGCAGAACAATATTATGGGAACGCTGAATATGATGGAGGCGGCTAGACAAAACGGCATTAAAAAATTTGTCTATGCGTCTAGTTCGTCTGTCTATGGCGATCATCCTGTGCTGCCAAAGAAAGAAGGCCAGGAGGGAAATCTGCTGTCGCCCTATGCCTTGACAAAGCGCACGAATGAGGAGTACGGCAAGCTGTACAAGTCGCTCTATCATCTGGATACTTATGGGCTTCGTTACTTTAATGTATTTGGGCGCAGACAGGACCCAAACGGTGCCTACGCGGCAGTGATTCCCAAATTTATCAAGCAGCTTCTTGACGGGGAGGTTCCGACGATCAACGGAGACGGCAAGCAGTCGCGGGATTTCACCTATATCGACAACGTTATCGAGGCGAATTTCAAGGCGTGTCTGGCGCCTGGCGACGCGGCAGGCCAGGCGTTCAACATCGCTTACGGCGGGAGGGAGTACTTGATTGATATCTATTATGATCTGTGCAGGGCGCTCGGCAAGGAGGTAGAGCCTCATTTCGGGCCGGACCGCGCGGGCGATATCAAGCACTCAAATGCAGATATTTCCAAGGCAAAGGAGTTACTGGGATACAATCCTGAATATGACTTTGAGCAGGGAATCGCGCTTGCAATCGACTGGTACAAGGAAAATTTATAAATATGAAGATCAGTATACGAATGGATGATATCACACCTGATATGGATTGGGCGAAGTTTATGCGGTTCAAGGCGCTTTGCGATCTGTATCAGGTTCAGCCGCTTATAGGGGTCGTGCCTGCCTGTCAGGACGAGAATCTGCATATCGATGGGCCGGAGACTGCCCCCGTGGGGAATTTCTGGAATTATGTAAAGACTCTTGCAGATGCGGGCTGGACGATTGCACAGCATGGTGTGACACATGTGTATCAGACCAACAAGATGGGATGCTTTCCGCTCAACCGGCTTTCAGAATTTGCCGGAATAGGCTATGACCAGCAGTATGCGGCGTTGAAGGAAGGCAGAGAAATACTGGCGGCGCATGGCATCGACACCGATTGCTTTATGGCGCCGGCGCACTCCTTTGACCGAAACACGATCAAAGCCTTGAAAAAACTGGGATTTCGCAGGATGACAGACGGCTTTGGGGACAGACCATATCTGCGCTGGGGCATGACGTTCTATCCGATCTCCTATCGGCAGGGGAGTGTGCTCAAAAACAAGGACAAACAGGGCTATACGACCTTCGTCGTCCATGCAAATACGATGGAGGACAAGGACTTTGAGCGGTATGAGCAGCTTTTTGCGGATTGCAGGGACAGGCTGATCTCTTATCGGGAGCTGCTTTGCTTGGAGCCGGCGAAACGCAGTGTGTTTGGGCATTGGAGGGAGTATGGGATGGCATTTGTGAAGTATGCGCTCGTCAACATAAAAAATAGAACTGTAAAAAGCTGATACAAAAAAGCTGATATAAAAAGGAAAACAGATATGATACAGACAAATCCAGTGAGGGTGTTAAACGTGCTTGGAACAACCAATCTCGGCGGCGCAGAGAGTAGAGTGATGGAACTTTACCGGGCGCTTGACAGAACAAAGGTACAGTTTGATTTCCTCGTGCACACAGACAGAGAATGCCAATATGATCAGGAGATTCGCAGCCTAGGCGGCAGCATATACCATGTACCCCGATTCAGGGGGCGGAATCTGTTGTCTTATCACAGAGCGCTTTCGAAGTTTTTTGAGGCGCATCACGAGTTTGCAGCGGTGCAGGGGCATATGACCAGCACGGCGGCGGTTTATCTGCCGATTGCCAAGAGGGCAGGCATTCCGGTGACGATCGCCCACGCGCGGAGCGCAGGGGTGGACAGAGGTGTCAAGGGGCTTGTGACGAAGCTCATGCGCGTGCCGTTAAAATACCGGGCGGACTATTGCTTTACCTGCTCTGCGGAGGCGGGTGAGGCGGTGTACGGCAGGGCGTGGGTGCAGCGTGGAAACGTGTGGACGATACCCAATGCGATCGACACCAAGCGGTTTGTGTATAACCCGGCGGTGCGCCAGGAGGTTCGCGCGCAGCTTGGGCTTGCGGACAAATTTGTTATCGGTCATGTGGGCAGATTTGGATTTATGAAAAATCATTCGTTTCTGATCGAGATTTTTGCGGAGCTGTGCAGGCTGCGTGATGATGCCGCGCTGGTACTGATCGGGAAAGGTGAGCTTGAGGACGCAGCCCGGGCAAAGGTGAAGGCGCTGGGGCTTACGGACAAGGTGTTGTTTCTGGGAAACCGCTTTGATGTGGAGCGGTATTACCAGGCGTTTGATTACTTTGTGTTTCCCTCAACCTTTGAGGGATTGCCGGGCAGTGTGGCGGAGGCGCAGGCTGCCGGACTGCACTGCCTTGTCTCGAACCAGGTGACGCGGGAGGCGGCACTCACAGAGCTTGCGGTTTACAAGAGCATTGCGGAGCCTGCCGTCAGCTGGGCGAGCGAGATCATGCGCAGTGCAAAGGCGGCATTGACGCGGGAGGACATGAGCGCGGCAATCCTTGCAAAAGGCTTTGACGTGCGGCAGCAGGCGGCAGCGATGGAGGCGTTTTATATCAGCGGTAAAAATCCGCCGGGGCATGTGACAAGGTGCACGGCGCAAAAGCTGTGACAGGAAAGGCAGGTGAAAAGGTATGATAGATGTCTCGTATGAGAAGAAGGTTATGCAAAAAAATGTATTGAAGGTGAATCAAATCTGGTATCCGGGGACAGTCACCATCTCGCAATTGCTGCGGCAGAGGAGAAAGGCGGATATCTTGTTTGTGCATGGCGTACCATTCGGGGAGACGAAGGGAGGCTTTCGCGGCTGGCAGGAGTATCACACCTGCATGAATGTTATTACCAAGCCGGAGGACGAGCTTCTTGCGGCGGTTAACAAGGCGGTGCGGTATCAATTTCGCAGAAGTGAGAAAGATCAGATTGAGATTCGCTTTTATACGAGAGCGGATATCGAGCAGTCGCCGGAGCTGATGGATACTTTCGCGGAGATCTATGAGCGGATGTATCAGTCTAAGGGTTCGGATACCAAACTCAATGTGTCTGCGATTCAGAAGTATCTGGAGGCGGACGGCATTGTGTTCTCCGCCGTGTGGCATGAGGGAGAGATGCTTGTCTTTCACTCATATATCTGTGATGCCACCGATGCGCGGCTTTTGCATTCTGCATCCTGCTTTCGCGAGGAGAGCGCGGATCAGTCCATGATTGGGCGCGCCAACAAGCGGCTGCACTGGGAGGATATATTATATTTTAAAAAGAAGGGATTGCTGCGCTACGACTGGGGTGGAATCTCAGACTTTGACAATCCTAACGGCATCGATGAGTTCAAACTCAAGTTTGGTGGGCAAAAGATTACTTATTATAATGTATTTGCAGGAAATACGCTGCTCGGAAAGCTTGCGGTGACAGCGATGAAACTGTTGAAAAGAGTGAATTGATTTGGAGAATAAAAGCAAAAGCAGTAAAAAACGCATCATGCTCATCGTTCCAATGCTGGACCAGGGCGGGCTAGAGCGCGTCTGCGCGGCGACAGCGCGCTTGTTAAACGACGCGTATGACGTTCATCTGGTCGTGTTTAACACAGAGGGCATGATCTATGATGTGTCCGGCGTGGAGATGACCGACCTCCAGCTGGGCGCGGTGCGGGACAGATTTGGAAAACTGGTTAATGTCGCAAAGCGTGTGCATCGTGTGCGTCAATTGAAAAAAGAACTGCACACGCAGCTAAGCTACAGCTTTGGACCGACGGCAAATCTTGTCAATGTGCTGTCTAAGCAGAAAGACTTTACCTGGGTGGGGGTGCGCGGCTACGGCGCGCTGAGCAGCAAAGCTTCGATGAGGCTCATCTGCGGACTCGCAGACCGGGTGATTAGCTGCACGCGGGTGATGGAACAGCAGATCAACAGCCAGTTTCATCCTAAGAGGTCAGCGGCGGTGTACAATCCCTGTGACATTCAGGAAATCAGAGAGCAGGCACAGTGCGGCACACCGCCGGAATTTGACGCATTTTTTGCACAGCCGGGCAGGATTGTGGCATCCATGGGCAGAGAGCATGATGTCAAGGGCTTCTGGCATCTCATCAAGGCGGTGTCACTGGTTCGAAAAAAGGTGCCAGATGTGCGGCTCATGATTATAGGTGAAGGGCGCTATGAGGCGTACCGGAAGCTTGCGCAGGAGCTTGGGATGCAGGATGCAGTTTTGTTTACCGGCGTGCAGTCCAATCCCTTTGCGCTGCTTAGAAAGGCGGATGTGTATGCGCTGACCTCGCAGAGTGAAGGCTTTCCCAACGCTTTAATAGAAGCGATGGCGGTCGGACTTCCGTGTGTGAGTGTCAACTGCCTGACCGGACCCGCCGAGATTCTGCATGAGGCGTATGAGACCTGCGGGGATGAGAATCAAACCATCTACGCAGATTACGGGATACTGACTGGCGTGTTTCACGGAGAGAAGGATTTGCGGGCAGATACGGTCACGGCGGAGGAGAAGCGCTTTGCCAGACAGTTGACTGCGCTGTTTGTTGATGATACGGTTTACCGGCGTTATCAGGAGGCGGCGCACGTGCGGGCGGAGGCGTTTGGCATGGAGCGGTATCGGTGTGCGGTCAGGGACTTGATTCAGGAGGATGTACCTTGAAGCGAAAAAAGGAATCTATAAGAATAATCATGCTGTTTGTGGTCAGCCTTGTTTTTTATCTGGTCTGGTATCTTATTGACGGCATCATTTTGACGGAGGATGCACCGTCGTACATCCATATGCAGAGCGACAGGGAGCCGGGGTACTGTCTGTATCTTTGGCTGTTTCGTGTGGTGTTTGGGGAGGCATTGTCCCTCCATGCCGCCGTGGTCACACAGTGCATCGTGGCAGCGGTGGCGGCATGTGCTGTCACAGTACAGCTTACTCGATTCTTTGCACTGAACTGGCTTGGCAGTGCGGGTGTGCTGGCTGTCCAGTACGGCATCACGCTGTTGAACCGCTTTGTCGCCCAGCGCAGGTACAGTTACTTCAACAGTATCGAGACGGAGGGGCTAAGCTATTCGATCTGGATTTTTTATTTCCTGTGCGTATTGGGGATTCTGTATCATCGGGACAAAGGAGACAGGATGCGCAGCGTGGCGGGTGCCGTATTCTGGTCCATCCTGCTCATCAGTATCCGTAAACATATGTTGATTACACTGGTGATTTTGTTTGTCGTGATGTTTTGTGCGTATTGGAGAAGCAAAGGCTGGTTTCGTGCGGGTGTCTGTGCGCTGCTAGTGTGCCTTGTGGGATTTGCGGGGACGAAGCTTATCGATTGCAGCTACAATCTGATGATGCGGGGGACATTTGCGCCGCACACGGGGGATTCGAGCTTTATCCTTGGCACGGAGCTGTATCTTGCGGATGTGCAGATGGTTTCCTATATCCGCGAGGAGCAGAACAAGGAGCTTTTTCTGGAAATTATGAGACGGGCGGAGGCGAAAGAGTACAATACTGCTTATGCTGAATCGGGCTGGCAGGCGGTTGTGGACCATTACAGCACCGCTTATGACAGAATTAAATTTGATATCGTGATGCCGGTGATCCGCGAATATCAGGAGGCACAGGGGATTGCGGAGGCGGACCGGGAGGAGAGTTATAATCGCATCGCAGGCACTTTGATGCGGGAACTGCTGGTGCCGTCAATTCCCAGGCTGCTCAGGCTGTTTGGCTGCAATGTGATACACGGGCTTGTCACGACAGTGCTCAAGGTCCACAGGGTGCTCAACTGGGCGGCGCTGCTGGTGTATCTGCTGTATGCGGCGGCGATTGCAGCGCTTGTTCTGTTTACAGGCACTCAGCGCGGGGACGGCGAAGCTGGTGAGATGCGCAGAGACGCAGCGTGCCGCGCAGAGTGGTTTGCGCTGCTGGTGCTGTTGTCGATTGCGGTGAATGTCTGCTTTACGTCGCTCACGATTTATTGTCAGATGCGGTATATGCTCTACAATACGGGATTGTTTTACCAGGCGTGGGGGATTATGATCTTGAAGCTTTGGGAACAGAGGATTCATCAAAAGAAAACCAGCAGAGGTACTTGCCTATGAGGAGAATTGTTTTTCATCTAAACTGCCTAGAGCGCGGCGGCGCGGAGCGCGTAGTGACGACGCTCTCCGGTCAGTTTGCGGCACATGGCGATGAGGTGTATATCGCAACAGAGTGGACTGGCGAGGACGAGTATGAGACGGACCCGCGCGTCCGGCGTGTGCATGTCGGGCTCAATGTGCAGCAGGAAAAGCATGACCGCATCCGGCGGTTTGCAGACCGCATTCTGAATCTGAGACGCTTCTTACAGAAGACACAGCCGGACTTGGTCATTGCCTTTGCGCGGAAGGCAAATTACCGTGCGCTCACGGCGACGATCGGCATGAAGCTGCCAGTGCTGATCTCCGTGCGCATCAATCCTGTCGGATATTATGACTTTTTGTCAGATAAGATACAGATTCCGTTATTGTTTCGAAGGGCGGCGGGCTGTGTGTTCCAGACGCCGGAGCAGCGCGATTTTTTCCCGTCGTATGTGCGCAGCAATTCGAGGATCATTCTCAATCCGATCAGTGACCGCTTTCTCGGCAATGAGATTCCCAAGAAGCGGGAGAAGGTTGTTGTGCATTCCGGCAGGCTTGTGGATTTCAAGAACCAGTGTATGCTCATTCGGGCGTTTGCGCTGGTACATCAAAAGCACCCGGACTATGTTCTGAAAATTTATGGGCCTGACTCCTACGACGGCACGAAACAGAAGCTTGAAGCGCAGATTAGCAGGCTTGAAGCGCAAACGTATGTTCGGCTGATGGGAAGCAGCGGTACTTTGGAGAAGGAGATGCGCTGTGCGGCAGTGGCGGCGTACTCGTCGGACTATGAGGGAATGCCCAATGTGATTCTCGAAGCGATGGCACTCGGACTGCCAGTCGTCTCGACAGACTGTCCGCCGGGCGGACCGCGCATGATTATCACGCCGGAGGTGAATGGTCTTTTGGTGCCAGTCGGGGATGAGCAGGCGCTCGCGGCGGCGATCAACAGACTGATCGAAAACCCAGATTTTGCGGACAGGCTGGGGCGCAGCGCGGCACAGATCGGGCAGAGTGCCTCGGCGGAGATTATTTATGATAAGTGGCGCAGTTATATAGAAGACATTGTGGGAGGTGTGTAAGATGTGCGGTATTTGCGGTTTTGTTTCACGCAGACAGATTTCGCTGGAACAATTGAAACAGATGAATGATACTATGGTCCACAGGGGCCCAAATGACAGTGGGGAGGAAATCTTTGCGGGCAGGGATGGCTACGGGGTCGGGATGGCACAGCGCCGGCTCTCGATACTGGATTTATCTGTGCTCGGACACCAGCCCATGCACTCCTGTGACGACAGGCTTGTGATTGCCTATAATGGAGAGATTTATAACTTTCTCGAGCTGCGGCAGGCGCTTTCGGACTATCCCTTCAAGTCAAAGTGTGACACGGAGGTGATACTGGCGGCGTACCTGAAATGGGGCATCTCGTGTGTGGAACGCTTTCAGGGAATGTTTGCGATCGCGCTCTATGATCGGGAGAAAGGGGAACTGTATTTGGTGCGCGACAGGATTGGCAAGAAGCCACTGTATTATTGGCAGGATGGGGATAATCTTGTATTTGCGTCAGAGCTTAAACCGATCATGGCATGTCCTGGGTTTCCGAAGAAAATAAGAAGGGATGTGCTCAAGCGGTTTCTGTACCAGCAGTGCATCAATGAGCCGGACGCAGTGTTTGAGCATGTCTATAAGGTGGAGCCCGGTCAGATGATGCGGTTTCGCAGCGGGAAGCTGTCCAAACACAAATATTGGGATATCGCCAAGGTGTATCATGCCAAGAAACAGCAGGCTGTCGGTTCCTATCAGGAGGCGAAGGAGGAGCTAAAAGCCATCTTAAAGGATGCGGTCAGCAAGCGTCTGATCGCCGATGTGCCAGTGGGCGCCTTTTTGAGCGGCGGCTATGATTCCTCACTCGTCACGGCGATCGCGCAGGAGGTGAGCAGCGAGCCGGTAAAAACGTATTCCATCGGCTTTAACGAGGAGCGCTACAACGAGGCAAAGTATGCAAAGGAGGTGGCTGCTCACCTGGGCACACAGCACACAGAGCTCTATATAGACGAGCGCGCGATGTTTGACATGGTTGCGAGCATCCCGCAATATTATGATGAGCCTTTTGCGGACAGCTCACAGATTCCGTCAATGTTAGTGGCGGGGCTGGCAGCAAAGGATGTGACAGTGGTGCTTTCCGGGGATGGCGGCGATGAGTTTTTCTGTGGATACAATATCTATGACAATGTGGCGCAGGCGCAGAAGCTCGATGTGCTGGGGCGCATGACATACCGAGTATGCCAGATGCCGCCTTTTCGGAAGACAGGGTTGTTTGACAAACTGCCGTTCAAGGTTCAGGTCGTTGCGGGCAATCACGACATTCAGACTAAGACACAGCTTGGAGGCAGAACGTACATTAAGGTGATCGATCAAATGCTGCCGGATGGCGGCGTGCCGTTTAAATATCCCATTGAGTCGAGATATCATGAGCCAGACTGGCAGGCGCGCAGAATGCTGCTGGACGAGGAGACCTATCTGCCGGGCGATATTCTGTGCAAGGTGGACAGGGCGACGATGAAGTATTCCATCGAGGCGAGATGCCCGATTCTCGATGTCAATGTCATGGAGTACTCGTACCGCCTGCCCCACGCGTACAAGTATGCAAACGGCGTGAAAAAGCGGATTTTGAAGGATATCGCCTATGACTATATTCCAAAAGAACTGCTCAACCGTCCCAAGGTCGGCTTTGGCGTGCCGCTGGATTCGTGGCTGCGGGGACCGCTCAGGGAGGAATTGCAGGATATGTGCAGCGTGGATTATCTGAAAAAACAGGGAATTTTTCATGCGCAGTATGTACATGATTTTATCAGTGAATATGTGAGAACTGGCGATCAGGGACCGGCTTCGGGGGCAAATTACTCGAAGGTTGCATGGTCATTCTTTGTATTCCAGCAGTGGTATAGAGGTTATATATGAAGAGAATAGCATTGTTTATCAGCTCACTCCAAAAAGGAGGCTCAGAGCGGGTCATAGCCAATCTCGCAGTATATTTCCGCGAGAGGAACTATGATGTGGTCCTGGTGACCCAGTATAAGAGAGAAGATGAATACAGGATTCCGCCCGAAATCCGGCGCGTGTACTCAGAGCCGGACGAGTCTATGCTACAGGGAGGACGCATCAGAAACTTTTTTGTCCGGTTTGGCGCGCTGCGCGATATCTGGAATGCATACAAGCCGGATGTGATTCTGTCCTTTCTCGGCAAAAATAATCTGATGGCAGTGGCGACAGCAGCTTTTCTGCCCTCAAAAACGGTCGTTTCTGTGCGCGGTGAGCCCACGATGGAGTACGAGGGAAAATGGATGCAGTTGATCGCAAAGACTGTTTTTCGCTTTGCGGACGGCGTGGTGCTCCAGACCGACAGGGCGCGCGCGTTTTTTCCAAAGGCGGTTAGGAAAAAGAGTGTCATTCTGTCCAATCCGCTGAATCCACAGTTTATAGATCGGGAAATTCAAAAAGAGCGGGCGGAGCTCATCGTGGCTGCGGGCAGACTAGATGCCAACAAGAATCATGCCATGCTGATTCATGCGTTTGCCAAGATTGCGGACGAGTATCCGGCGGTGAAGCTGGTCATCTATGGGGAGGGTGAGCTTAGAACCCAGTTGGAGTCGCTGGTGGCGGAGAAGGGCTTGTCTGATAGAATCACCCTGCCGGGAACGGTGGAGGACATCGCAGCGCACATTGGCAAGGCGAGGATTTTTACGCTGACTTCCAACACGGAGGGGATGCCCAATTCAGTCATGGAGGCGATGGCGCTCGGTGTCCCGGTAATCGCGACAGACTGTCCCTGCGGCGGACCGGCAGCGCTGATCGAGAACGGTGTCAATGGGCTGCTCGTGCCGGTGGGAGATGCCTTTGCGCTCGCGGATGCGTTCCGTCGGATATTCGAGGACCGGGAGTTTGAGTTAAAGCTGCGCGAAAATTCCTATGCAATCACCCAGAAGCTTGCGCCGGACAAGGTCAACCGCGAGTGGGAAGAATACTTGAATAATCTATAAAATAATGGTAAAATAAAAAGTGACTATTCGTCAAGTTTAGGGATAGTTACTTTTTTTATGCACACGGGCACCCCAAGGAAGCTTGTCAGCAGAAGCTGACGGGTGCCCGGCGCGTGAGTAGGGGAGAAGGTCATTCCCCTACTCGATTGTACACACTCAATTATATTTCCGTGAAAGTATTCTAAAAAGAGTATGAATTTTTGAAAATGACTAATAGTCATTCTTGAAAAAGCAAAAGAGATGTACTATACTATTCATCATAATAATAAAAAACACTTTTGCTGTGTAGGAGGAAAGGAAATGGACGAACAACCCAAAAAAAGCGCTGAAGAGGGCGGACTGATGATCAAGGTCGCCACCTTCATCGTAGACAGACGCAACTTGTTTTTTCTGCTGTTTGGCATCGCGCTGATCTTTTCAGTGGTCTCGATGAACTGGACAACAGTGGAGAACGCACTCTCGGCATATCTGCCGGAAACGACGGAGACGAGCCGGGGACTAGACCGTATGGAGGAGCAGTTTATCACGTATGGCACCGCGAAGGTCATGGTGACAAACATTCCCTATGAGGAGGCTGATCGGATTTATGAGGAGCTCGAGGCGCTCGACAGCATTATCATGCTGGATTTTGACAATTCTAAGAAGCATTACAACAACTTCTCGGCGCTGTACTCGATCACGTTTGGCTATGAGGAGACGGACGACAGGGCGCTTGCGGCGCTAGACGAGGTCCGCGCGATGCTGGACGGCTATGATATCTATGTGTCTACCGCGATGGGAGATGCGTCGGCAGAGCAGCTTGCAAAGGAGATGTCCGTGATCAGCGTGCTGGTGGCGATTGTGGTCGTCTCGGTGCTGCTCTTGACATCGCAGACGTGGGCGGAGGTGCCAGTACTGCTGCTGACATTCTGCTCGGCGGCATTGATCACCAAGGGAACAAACTTTATGATGGGGACAATCTCGTTCGTGTCAGACTCCGTTACCATCGTGCTGCAGCTTGCCCTGTCTGTGGACTATGCGGTTATTTTCTGTAACCGCTACAAAGAAGAACACCAGACACTCGGCATCCGCGAGGCGGATATTGTGGCGCTCAGCAAGGCGATTCCAGAGATTTTCTCGAGTTCGCTGACAACGATGGGCGGTTTGATCGCGATGATGTTCATGCAGTTTGGCATCGGCAGCGATATGGCGCTGTGTCTGATCCGAGCGATTCTGCTGAGCCTTTTGGGTGTATTTTTGCTGATGCCGGGGCTTATTATGCTCTTTGGCAAGGCGATGGATAAGACCAAGCACAAGAGCTTTATCCCGGATATTCCATTTGTGGGAAAATTCGCATACAAGACAAGATTTATCATTCCGCCATTGTTTATCGTCGTGCTGGTGGGGGCGTATCTCATTCAGTCCAACTGCCCGTATGTCTATGGCTACACACAGCTTGAGACACCTGTGCAGAGCGATGCGATGGTGGTGGACGAGATGATTGAGGAGAGCTTTGGCGCGGAGAATTTCGTCGCGCTTGTCGTCCCGGCGGGCAGCTATGAGAAGGAGCGAAAACTTCTCAATGAGCTCGATGCCAGACCGGAGGTAGACCATTCGCAGGGGCTTGCAAACACCGAGGCGATGGACGGCTACATGCTGACGGATAAGCTGACCGCGAGGGATTTCTCGGAGCTTCTCGAGCTGGACTATGAGGTGGCAGAGCTGTTATATATGGCGTATGCGGTGAACGATGAGAACTATGCCAAGATTGTGAACGGCTTCTCGAACTACAGTGTGCCGCTCATCGATATCTTTATGTTTCTCTATGACGAGGTGGACGAAGGGTATGTCACGCTCGAGGATGATTTGATGGACACGCTCGAGGAGGCGCACACCAAGATGCAGATTGCGCTCGACCAGCTTCAGGGCGAACAGTACAGCCGTATGCTGATCTATCTGACTCTGCCGGAGGAGGGGGAGGAGACGTTTGCCTTTCTCGATGAGATGCACGAGATCGCGGGACAGTATTATGAGAAGTCTGAAGTGCTCGTTCCCGGAGAGTCCACCAGCCAGTATGATTTATATAAGACTTTCCAGCGCGACAACACCGTGGTCAATGTGGTCTCGATTCTCGCCGTGCTGGTCGTACTGTTGTTCACTTTTATGTCGGCAGGTATGCCGGTGCTTCTGATCGCAGTGATTCAGGGCGTGATCTGGGTGAATTTTTCATTTCCTGCAATAGAGCAGAAAAATGTGTTTTTCCTGAGCGCGATGATTGTGTCCTCGATTCAGATGGGTGCCAATATTGACTACGCGATCGTGATTTCAGGCAGATTTCTGGAAATCAAGGACAAAATGTCCAAGAAGGACGCGATTATAGAGACGATGAACTTTGCCTTCCCGACCATCGTCACCTCGGGCACCATGCTTGCGCTGGCAGGCATCTTTATCGGACAGATGTCCTCGGACGGTGCGGTGTGCGGCATTGGGCAGTGTCTTGGCAGAGGGACAATCCTTTCTATTTTTACAGTCATGTTTGTGCTCCCGCAGATTCTTCTGCTGGGCGAGAAGATTATCGACAGAACGTCATTTGCCGTATCCATACCGCTCAAATTAGAGCGCGTCAGCGGCCTGATGCGCGTTGACGGCATTGTGCAGGGACAGATCAACGGTACAGTCATCGGAGAAATCCACGGCTTGATACGCGGTGACGCAAATCTGTTTGTCAATATGGGAAAACTAGAGCCGAGGGAAGATGACGGAAGCGATATTCGAGAGGTGATGGAGAAGGAGCAGGCACAAAAGGGAGAGGGTGAGAAGGATGTATAGCAGACAGAGCAGAGCAGCGGCTTTGGCACTGGCAGTTATGCTGGCGGTCGGAAGCATTTTGGCTGGAATAAAACCAATACCAATACATACTGTGCAGGCGGCGGAGCAGATGAAGGAGCAGGCCGTGGACGCAGAAACAGAAGAGAATATACAAGATATAAAATATGAAAGAATTGATATCAGCACCCCGGAAGAATTTGCGGAGTTTGCCGCCAAGTGCTATATCGACTCATGGTCGAGAAATAAATATGTCAGCCTCAAAGCGGACATTGACCTCTCAGGCACACCAATCGAGATCGTGCCGGTGTTCAATGGGGTATTTGACGGTGTGGGACATACGATCTCCGGCTTTGACTACATGGGGGACGGATATGTGATCGGGCTGTTTCGCTATGTGGAGCGCGACGGTTTGATTCAAAACCTGACAGTAAAGGGGGCAGTCGAATCCGAAAATGAGAAGGAATGTATGGGAAGCATCTGCGGCATCAACTACGG
This sequence comes from uncultured Lachnospiraceae bacterium, assembly GCA_910586405.1. GTDB lineage: Bacteria > Bacillota > Clostridia > Lachnospirales > Lachnospiraceae > COE1. The sequence continues at coordinate 49,154 of CAJUII010000002.1, read as the reverse complement.
TACGATCAAGAACTGTACCTTTCAGGGGACTGTGAGCGGCCGCGATACAGTGGGCGGCATCGCAGGGATCAATGAGCATACAGGAACAATCACAGGGTGTTCTGTGAAGGGCAGAATCACCGGATACTACTCGACGGGAGGCGTTGTGGGCATCAATCACGGCGCGCTGAACAACTGTACGAACCGCGCGGGCATCAATGACAACAGTGCGTGGGTGGAGCAGGATGACGAGATGGGGACTGGCATGGGGATTCTTGAAAGTCTGACAGCCAATGATGACAATGAACTGTACAGCGGTGTGGACACAGGCGGTATCGCGGGATTTTCTGACGGTGTGATATCGCGGTGCGCAAACACAGGGACCGTTGGATATGAGCACACAGGCTACAATATCGGCGGCATCGCCGGTCGCCAGTCGGGTGTTGTCTCCCTGTGCACGAACAGCGGAAACGTCTATGGGCGCAAGGATATCGGCGGCATTGTAGGGCAGATGGAGCCTTTTATCGAGATTGATGAGGCGGAATCTCTGCGCAACGCGATCAATAAACTGCACGATATCATAGAAAAGACCATCGATGACATGGACGCCGCAAGCGACGGCATGAAGGGGGATGTGGATCGAATGCAGTCCTATGCGGACAGTGCGATCGATTCGGGAGATGTGCTCGTCACGCAGATCACGGATTTTGTGGATGAAAATGTCGATGAGGTCAATGCGGTGTCGGCGCGCATGGAGCACATTATCGATATGCTGCCGGATGTACTGAACCATGTCTCTGCGGCAGGAGATAAAATGTCGGATTTGAATGACACCGCAAAGCAGTTGTCAGAGGACTTGGCGGTTCTCGATAAGCTCGATGACTCCGTGTATGATGAGACAGATTACAGCAGGCTCACACTGCTTTCGAGTGTGGGCGGTACAATCAAAGCAGACAGCACCAATCCACAAGAAAAGGACACTGTGACCATCACTGTGGCGCCGGAGGATGGATACAGGCTTAAGGATGGCTCGCTGAGCGTGAAGGATGCGGGCGGCAAGGGGATTGCGGTCACTTTGGTGAGCGGCAGAAGTGACCAATATACATTTGTGATGCCAAAGAAAAATGTGAAGGTCACAGCACAGTTTGTATATAAAGGGACATTTCTTGTGAAATCCACTGTGGGCGGACGCGTCACTGCAACCGAGGACGGTGACAAGGTGACATTCAAGGCATCGGCTTCGAGCGGATACCGTTTTGACGGCTACAAGGTCGGTGGCGTCAGCTATTCCGGGGCCGTGAGTGCAGACAATGAAATCACGCTGGACAGAAAGAGCTATATCAAGGAAGAGATGTCTACTGTGGTGGAGGCAGTCTTTGCGAAAGCTTCGTCGGCTTCCCACAAGGTCACAGTCAAATCCGGCACAGGCGGGACCGCATATGTGGCTGGAGGCGGCAATACTGCGGCGTCAGGCGAGGAGGTCACGATTCATATCGTGGCTGGCGCGGAGTATGTTTTCAAAGAGATGAAGGTGTCGGGCGATATTGCCTCCGCGCCGAGCAACACCAATGTCAATGAACGTGTGTTCCAAATGCCGGACAGGGATGTGGAGGTCGAGGTGCTGTTTCAGAGTCAGTATGACAAGGATTCACGAAAACGCATCTATCCAGAGTCGAATGCCGGCGGAACAATCTTTGTGCGCAAGGGCGCGAGCGGAACACAGTATCAGATCACAATAAAACCTAGTGACGGCTATGATGTCGATGAGAACAAGGCGCTGGAATTTAAGAAGGTGACACTCTCCGGCGCAGCAGGTGCGTCTGGCAAAGGCGATACAGAGCAGGAGACGCAATTGGCAGGACTGGTGGAAAACGCTGCGGAACGTGAAGGTGCGTCAGAGAATCCGGCGGACAAAGAAAGCGCGTCGAACAATCCGGCAGACAGCGGCAGTTCGCCAGATGCAGAGAGCACATCCAAAAATCCGGCAGACAGCGGTGAGGAATCTGCGGACACAGAGAGCGCATCGGGAAATGACAACGCATCGGATGTGGAAGAATCATCGGATTTTACATCGGAAGGAGAGCCCACAACGGAGACACCAAACCCATCAGAGAGCGACGCTGAGATGATGGAGACAGAAAAGCCCTCTGATACCCCGTCAGAGACCGAATCTATAACAGAAGCAGAAAAGCCCTCTGATACCCTGTCGGAGACCGAACCTGTGACAGAAGCAGAAAAGCCCTCTGATACCCCATCAGAGACCGAACCTGTTACAAATACCGAAGGACTGTCAGAAAATGAAAGTCAGACCGAACAAGAGGGCACGACAGAAAGTGCAAACAACGAGGAGACAATTCCCGCAGCGGAGGAGCAGCCAGAGTATGTCAAATCGATAACTGACACTGTGGTTGGCAAAAGTGCGCTGACCTACGACAGCGAGAATCAAACCTATACGTATATCGTCGATCTGGAGGGAGACAACGACAACTACAGTGTCTATGCCGTTTTTGTAGAGAAGCAGAAGGACACAGCGGACCAAGGGAATGCCTACAATATCACCACCGCTTCCAGCACAGGCGGCGTCGTGGCAGTCGATATGACAAGCGCTAAGGCGGGGGAGAAGGTCTATATAACACCGACATCCAACAACGGTTATGTGCTGACCAGCATTCTGGTAAATGGCGCAAAGCCTGTGCTGGAAAAGGACGGCAAGCGGTATTCTTTTACCATGCCATCAAAGGAGGTAGATGTCACAGCACAGTTTGAGCCTGTGGACATTATCCTAAAGTCCAATATGAGCGGCAATGCGTCGTATTCAGGCAATGCGGAGGGAACCGTGACCGTCAATGTGAAACCGAGTGCAGCCTACACGGTCAAGAGTATCTCTGTCACAGATGCGGGCGGCAAAAAACTGTCTGTGTCCAAAAGGCAGAGCGGTACATACATTTATGAGTTTGATATCACTAAGATGTCCAAAGCCCCCTGCACAGTGGAGATCAAGTTCAACAAGCAGAACAAAAAGCAGACCGTCGATACCTCTAAGTCAAACATCAAGGATTCGATTGACGCGCTGTCAAAGTCGTCCGATGCAGTGCAGAAGTCTATCAAGAACATAAAAGATATTGTGCAGAAGGCAGACGGCTCCTACAAGAGCTGGGAAGAGCTTACTTCGGCGCAGCAGGATGCCATCGTGGCAGAAGTGATTCAGTTGGTGGACGATCTTGGTGAGATGTCCTCGTCGGCTTCTGCGATTCTGAGTAATCTGGCAACAGTGTACAACATTCTCGCACCGTATACCGCGGATGCGGCGGAGGCAGCAAGGAAGGACATCGACAGGGCGACAGACCACATTCACGGTATGTTGGATTCGCTGAAAGCGGCAAACAACAGCGTGAAGGGGATAGTCAACTATATGAATGCGCAGCCGGATATCCGTTTCTCCAAGCTCGGAGATGATTTTGACATCGCCAAGGAGAATTTTCATGACCAGCTCAAAGGGTTATCGGACAGCATCAAGGTGCTCAGCGACAATGCAGCAGGTTATTCTGATATCATCAATGATGACCTTCGCGCAGTCAATGATCAGTTGAACATCGTGTTTAATCTCTTGGCGGACCGTATGGTAGATCTTGAGAGCCTGAGCATCGAGGCGCTGTATGAGGATGTCGATGATGAGAATATTGACACCATCACGACAGGACGCACTGATGCCTGTGTCAACAAGGGTGTTGTGAAAGGGGATATCAATGTGGGCGGTATCGCGGGCTCGATGTCCATTGATGACGAGGATCCTGAGGACAGTGCGGCAGGAACCATTGAGTATGAGATCGGCAGACGCTTCATCACGAAATGTCTGGTGACGGACAGCGTCAATGAGGGCTATATCACCGCCAAAAAGAATGGGGCAGGCGGCATCTGCGGCTATATGAACCACGGTATTATTGTGGATTCCGAGGGCTACGGAAGCGTGGAGAGCATAGAGGGCGATTATGTGGGCGGTATCTGCGGCGAGTCTCTGACCATCATCAAAAAGTGCTATGCGCTCTGTTCTGTCACTGGAAACAAGAATGTGGGCGGTATTGCCGGATACGCGGAAACACTCAAAAACTGTTATTCTATGGCAGATGTGCAGTCTGAGAACGGCCGCGCGGGCGCCATCGCAGGACAGGTTGTCTCCTATGAGGAGATGGATGCGGACGCCGCGGAAGAAGGCGCAAAGGTTGCCGACAATTTTTATGTCGGAGAGCAGATTCACGGCATAGACAACATCAGCTATATCGGTGTGGCAGAGCCTATGAGCTACGAGGAACTGCTGACGGTGGAACAGCTTCCCACACAGTTTTGGCATCTCAAAGTAATTTACAAAATCGAGGACACCTATCTCGGCTCAGAGGAAGTGAAGTACGGGGAGAGGCTCGACAAGCTGAACTTCCCACAGATTCCGGCGAAGGAAGGCTTTTATGGGGCATGGCCTGACGTTTCCGGGCAGAGAATGAGCGGCACTTTCGTTGTGGAGGCTGTGTACAAGGACAATGTGACTGTTGTGCAGAGCAGCAGTGATGCCGAGGGCACACAGGAGGGTGCCTGGAAAAAACCTTATGCTTTGGTGGAGGATATCTTTACGGAGGAGACGGTACTAAATGCCAGAATCAGTGATATGGCGCCTCCAGAGGAGGCTGCTGGCAAACCGTATGTCGTGTATGAGGTGACACTAGAAAACAGCGGCATCAAGGATACCGATTCCTTTGCGCTGCGCATTCTCAATCCCTATGAGGATGCGGTCGTCTATGGATGCGCGGATGCGGTCTGGACGGAGCAAGAGAGCAAGATCAGGGGACAATATCTGCAAGTTGGCATGACGGGCACGCAGGCGTATTTCTGTGTCGTGGAAGATCAGGACAATAAAGTGCTGATGATCGGCAGCATAGCCGCCGCAGCAGCAGCCGTGATCTTGTTGACCGCGGTGTTGAAGAAACGAGGTGCGCGCAGGAAGCAGCGGCGGGTGAAAAAGGAACAAAAGTGATGACAAAGGGAAGGAGAACAAGATGCGGATCGCATACGATGCGGTCTTTCTTGATATCGCGATGCGGCGGATGAATGGCGTGGAGCTTGCACACGCCATCCGCAAAAAGGATAAAAAGCTGCCGATTGCGTTTCTGACGGCGGACAGCGCGTTTGCCATCGAGGGCTATGAAGTGCGGGCTGTGCGATATCTGCTCAAACCAATTACAGCGGACAAGCTTGACAGTCTGCTCGACGAACTGCTGGCAGAGCGGCATCGTGGTATGGAGGACAATATTAGTATTACGATCAGCGAGAATGGCGCAACAAAAAGGATTGCGGAGGGCAGTATCTGCTACATGGAGGTATTGGGGCATTACACGCACCTGCATCTGGCAGATGCGCCGACAATCCGCATCAAGGAGAGTCTGGCGGCAGTTGTGGCGCATATACACAGAAAAGAATAGTTCGTGAAGTGCCATAGAAGTTACGTGGTAAATCTGTCCTATGTCGAGAAAATCACTCGTACAGATTGTACACTTTCTGATAACACGATTTTGCCAGTGAGCCGCAGCGCGTATCAATTATTAAATGAACGGTTTATACAGTATTACAGGGGAGCATGTCCATGAAAATTTTAATCCTGATCTTGATAGGGCTCACATTGTTTATGCTGATTCTAGAGGAGGGGACACATGAGACGCTTCTGGCACGGCAAGGCAGATATTATGAACTATACAGTACACAGGCATCTTATTATAGCTAATCGCAGTTATACATCAAAAAAGGGGATTGAATCCCCTTTTTTGATGTATAACTTAATGTAAAACTCGTTTTAACGTGTTGATGAGGTTATCGATATTGATTGGCTTAGCGATATGACCGTTCATGCCGCTTTTGAGCGCTTCCTGTTTATCCTCCTCAAAGGCGTTTGCCGTCATGGCAAGGATTGGGATTGCAGCAAGCTGTGTGTCCTTGAGCTTGCGGATTGTTCTCGTCGCCTCGTAGCCGTTCATCACGGGCATTTGGACATCCATCAGAATGAGCTGATAGTATCCGGGTTCGGAGCGTTCCAGCATATCGACGGCAATCTGACCGTTTTCGGCAACTTCGACAGAAAATCCTGCTTCCTGTAATATTTCGGTGGCAATTTCTTGATTTAACTCATTGTCCTCCACCAGAAGCAGACGCTCTGCATGGAATGCCACAGACTTTTCACTTTCAGTAGTTTTCCGGTCCTCGTCTGTAGTCGTGATGGAGTGCAGACACTCACGCAGCTCTGACAAAAACAGCGGTTTGCTGCAAAATGCGGTTACACCTGCCTCTTTTGCCTCATCCTCGATATCCTCCCAGTTGTATGCAGTGAGGACAATAATCGGTACATTACCGCCGGTCTCCTTCTGGATTCTGCGGGCAACTTCGATACCGTTCATGTCAGGAAGCATCCAGTCAATGATGTAGACAGAGTAGAAGTCCTTGCGCATCACTGCCTGATGGGTACGAAGCACCGCTTCTTTGCCAGACAACGTCCACTCGGCACGCATACCAATCTGCTGTAACATATAGGAGACACTGTCGCAGGTATTGAAGTCGTCATCGACAACGAGCGCCCGGCATCCCTTGAATTTCGGGATCAGCGGGGATGGTTTGACCTCTGCGCTGATACGGAACGTGAAGGATACTGTAAACTCTGAACCGATATTCTGCTTGCTGGTCACGCCGATGGTGCCGTTCATCATGTTTACGATATTCTTTGTGATGGCCATGCCAAGTCCGGTTCCCTGTATGCCGCTGATCGTGGAGTTGCGCTCCCGCTCAAAGGGTTCAAAGATATGAGCGACAAAGTCATCACTCATGCCGATGCCAGTATCCTTGACCTGAAATTCATAGGTGGCATGTCCTTCGGTGCCGCTTGGTTTTTCTGTGACCTTGACGCTGACGATGCCGCCTGCGGTGGTGTATTTGATGGCGTTGTTCAGCAGATTCAGCAGTACTTGATTTAGCCGGAGGCGGTCGCAATAAATATTTTCATTCTGCACATCGATGGCATCCATGTACAATTCTAACTGTTTTGAGTGGATGTCTGCTTGGATGATGTTGCGCAGTCCATGCAGAATTTCCGGCAGCGAGCAGAGCTGTTCGGACAGCTGCATCTTGCCGCTCTCGATATGACTCATATCAAGGACATTGTTGATCAGATTCAGCAGATGATTGCCTGAGGTCATAATTTTCTTTAAGTATCCTTCGACCTGATCTGTGTGGTCTATACGGCTGAGCGCAAGTGTTGTAAAGCCGATGATGGCGTTCATCGGGGTACGGATATCATGTGACATATTGGAGAGGAAGACACTCTTTGCCTTGTTGGCGCGGTTTGCCTGCAACAGCGCATCCTCGAGGATGGTGTTTTTCTCCATCTCACTGCGGGTTTCCTCGTCAATGCTGTGGAAGCCCAGAACGATACCGCTGTTTTTACTCCAGTCTCCTGCACATACGGCTTTCATTTGGAAATACCGCATCTCGCCATAGCAAATGGTCCGGTAATTGACAGAGTACACTTTTTTCTCGGCGAGTTTTTTCATCAGGTTTTCGCGTGAGAGTGCATTGCGCATCATTTCCTGGTCCTCCTCGTAGACACATCGATCAATGTATATATTGAAATTGTCTTCCATGGACAGTTCGCCGGCGAATAGTTCATCCAATATTTTGTATTTACAGTCGTTAATGCGCAGTGCCTTGCCCACACCGGAATCGAGGTCAAAGAAGCATACGAGATTGTAGTCGATGCTCAGTGCATGGAGCAGTTCCATCTGGCGCTGCTCCTCCTGCCTGCGCTGTTTTTCCTCGTTCAACCGCTGCGTGGTGCAGTCCAGCAGGAAACGCTGGTAAAACAGCTCACCGTTTTCCTCGGTCAGCTTGATATTTCCCATGATATGTAGCAGGTCGCCGTTAGCGTGCTGTACACGATATGCGACGTTAATGCTGTCGCCGGCTTCCTGAAGGGACATAATACCTGTTCGCAGTCGCTCTCCATCCTCCGGTAGTACAGAGGCGGCTATCATATCGAATCCAGCGGAGAGCAGGTCCTCCTGAGAGTCATATCCTAGGATTTTGAGGGCAGCCCTGTTGATGCTGATGATCTTGGAACCATCGACGGAATGGCATAATATGCCGCAGTCCATCGTAGTAAAGAGGGTTTCCAAGGTTTTGGTCTTGGCAATCACTTGCTGCTTATATTCATTTTCCTGTGTGATGTCAATGCCGATACCGACAGTACCCATCACGCTCCCATCAACGTCATACAAGGGTGATTTATAAGTAGTGAGGAGCCTTGTACCGGAGCTGGTCTGAATCGTCTCCTCAGAGATGCAGGTCTCCCTTTTGGTCATGACTTCACGCTCTGATTCAATACATGCTGGGTCATCGTGCTCAACATCCCAGATATAAGCGTGTCCGCGTCCCTCTACTTGTGCTTTTGTCTTGTTGACTGTCTTGCAGAAGCTGTCATTGACTTTCTCGTGAATGCCATCTTTGGTTTTATACCAGATCAGATTTGGTACACTGTTGATAGCAGATTCGAGATACTGGCTTGTCATCCAGTAGTCCTTGTCTGTCTTGCAGTGCTGCTGCCATTTTAAAAAGTGAAATTTTAGTTCCTCCTCAGAGATCGGGAGTGTCCAGATATCGTGTATTTCGGACAGACAGCCAGGCAGTGCTGCCAGCTCGGCAAGCTGGTTTTTGTCTGCAAGTACGATAAGATCTGTCGTTGATTTTTTTTCTGAGAGCAGCATTTGTAGCGTCGAGGCGGCATCCATCTTCTCGAGGTCTGCAATGATGACGTCGGCTTTTGAAATCATGGATTCATAAGGCGTCTTGCTCTCAAAGTATTCATGTGTAAAGTGTTCGAGTGGGGGCATTCCCTCTAATATTTTAAATAATTTGCGCTGGTTTCCCAGAAAAAAGAAGTTTATGTGGCAGTGATACATGTCAGTTCCTCCTCAATGCATCTTATAGTAAAAGATTCACTCAAATTCTATTGTAGCAATCGTGTCAGCACATGTCAATGATTTAGCGATTAAAAACATTTTGGCTATAAATTGTCAAAAACGGCTGTTTTCTGTTCAAATTTTGTTACGATATCCTGATTGACACCCATGCGGCGGGTGATGTCCTCCATATCATCGGCAAGACTTCTGGTATTTCCGGCGACGCCGGAGATGCCATTGGCACTGTCGTTGACAGCTTTGGTGATGGTGCCGATGGCATCTGCAATCCCTGACATTGCATTTCTCAGGCATTCTGTCCTTTCCTGAAAGGCATCCATCGCGCGGCGGATATAGGCGGCATCCTCCTTGTACTGGCTCCCGGACTGAACAAATGCCTGAAATTCCGTGAGGACCGATTGACTCATATATGTAATCAGGTGCTCGGCGCTTTCTGAGAGATTATGTACGGCGGCGGTGACGACAGTGTTAATTTCCTGGATGCGGCTTGCGGTCTCCTGACTGGAATTTGCGAGTTCGCGCACCTCGTCGGCGACAATGGCGAAGCCTCTTCCGGCAGTGCCAGCATGGGCGGCCTCCACAGAGGCGTTTAAAGCGATCAATTGAGTCTGCTGGGCGATGGCGAGAATCTCTCCTGTCAGGGTTTGGATTTGGTCAACACTGTGGCTCTTTTCGATAGCGTCGTTCAGCGTGTTCAGCAGTTCCTTTGTCTTGGTGTCGGTGACTTTCGCGCTGGTCTGTGCAGACTGCTGCATGGCATCTGCGCGGGCATTCATTTGGATGGTATAATCCGTAAGTGTGCTGCATTCCTCCGCGATCTCATGCACGTCAAGACGAACATGTTCTGCATTGTGGTTGATGGCAGTAACGTTGCCCGCCACCTCCTGAAAAGCGGCTGACAGTTCTTCGGCGAGAGCGGAGAGATCGGAGGCGCTCCCTTTGGAGGCGCGGGTCCGTTTCAGCACTTCGCCGGTCATGGTGTTGATGCGGCCGGAACTTTCCTGGATTGTCTTTAGGATGCTCTTGACCGGAATCACTACGTAGCGGGTGATGAGTTTCAAGTCGGCAAAGACCAGCAGGACACAGAATGCCGCAGCCGTGATTCCTACTATGAGCGACATGAAGTATACGGCTGCTAGCTGCTCCCGCGCTGCCAGCGTTTGTTCGCTGATGGAAGCGTTCATTGCATCGATATCCGCCTCGATCTCACTGGCGTACATGGCCACGTCGCCGTTTGCGAGCGCATAGGCATCCTGTGTCTTGCGGCTTGCGCTCGCACAGGTCAGATGGACGATCGCATGTTTGAAAGAATCATAGTCTGACAGAAGATCCTGGTAGGCTGCGCGATCTTTCGAGGATACATGCTGTTCATACTCTGCAAGCATGATATCCAGAAGTGCCTCCTCCTTTTTGATCTGTTGAACGAGGGTGGTCATGGTATTGTAGTCTGTGGCGACAATATGGCTCAGCGCCATCTTGTGAATTGTCATGGATGACTGGCAGATTTCGGACAGTTCGTTTTGGCTGTCCATGTAATTGTCAGCAATCGTGGCAGCGCTTGCATTGACGTTGCGTATATTGGTGATAGAAAGTATGTTTGATAGCAGCGCTACAATGCCCAGCAGGGCGATCGGCAGAATCAACCGATGCTTTAAACTCATTGTTTTCATGATAACTGCGGCTCCTTTTTGTAAAATTCTTGCGGTTATGGGGCAGTGATGTCAGTCACCATCACATCAAGCTGCTCCTGCAAACCTTTTCCCGATGGATTTCCGGCAAGAATTTCTGTGGTAAATGTGATGACAGGTTCCCAGAAATTTCCACCGATGCGCTGTAGACAAGAAAATTCGGACTGTTCTAGCAGAGCGGCGATTGCCGGGGAATTTTGCACTTCCTCTGAGGCGGCGGCATTGATGTTGGAGGGACCCTGCCCGCGCATCAGGAAACGGAGTTTTTGATTCTCCTCGTCTGTGATCCATTCTGCGAGTCTTGATGCCCACAATCTTTGTTTGGAGTAGGCGTTGACGCCGATCAGCTTGTAACCGGAAAAAGACGCCATCTGTACTTGCTGCCCGGCGCAGGCGTAGGATGGAAGCTTCGCTGCGCCATAGCTGCTGCCCCAGATTTTTTCGACAGAGACAGCGTTCCACACGCCGTTGACGCCCGCGATGATCGTACCGTTTTCGACGCCCTCGAGGAATCCGGCATCGTCTGTGCTGATAAATCCCGGATGACTTGCAATGCCAACCATGGACTGCGCCACATCAACGCCCTTGATGCTGCCGTCCGTGGCATTCCAGGTACAGTAGTTGGTGATGCCATCGTCGTTTAATCCGACCGTGAGGCCAGTATTGCCAAAAAGCGAGTATACATACCAGCCAGACGACCATTCCATCGAAACCTTTTTGCCCTGTTCGGCGGCGATCTCCAGCATTCGGTCAAAAGAGCGGATATCCTCCCGAGTGAAATAGTCCTTATTGTAATATAGAAAATAACCATTGTCCGCCGTCAGAGGATACGCATACATAACGTCGTTCACTGACGCTGCAAGGACAGATTCGTGCAGATTTGATTCCATGATAGCGGCGGCATTGTCGATGGGTTCCAGCGCACCGGCGGCGACAAGCGTGTTTAACTGATCATCTGCGAATGCAAACACATCTGCGCCGTTTTCCAAATCTGCCATCAAAGCGTCTGTGCAGTGACCTTCGCTCTGCGGCATATAAGTGATGTCAAATGCTGCCTGCCCGCGGTACTTTTCTTTGAACCCATCGATGATCTGGCCTAGCAGCGCTTCATCCTCCGCAGCGCCCCAGACAGTCAGCTGGACAGGTTCGGAAACAGAATTGGCAGCAGGCACATGGACTGCGGGGGCGGCTGCCTCCTTCTGGCATCCTGACAGAAACAGGGTCATCATAAGGACCGGAAAATATGATTTGTGTTTATTCTTCATGATGTTCTCCATTGTTATCATACTATGTAAATCATAGTGTTTTTTGACTTTTCTATCATAATGATAGCATTTTTCGGAGATTTTAGCAATGTGGATTTCAAGGGCATCTTACATTAATTAGGAAACAAATGTAAAATTTATATGAAATTTATGGAAAAATATCGCGATATATTATAGAATGAATGAGGAAAAGTTTGTTTAGTGGAACTGTAGACAATGAAAATGAGGAGGAACGAAATGCAGTACAAGGGGTCTAAGAGAATCAAGAGAGTTGTTGCTGTGATACTTTCGGCAGCATTAGTCTTTGCTGAGCCGCTCGAGACGAGTATTGTCCAAGCGGTAGAGACGGATGTCTATGTGCCGGATGCGGACACAGAACAGAGTGCGGAGCCAGAGGGCGCAGGTTCAGATTCGTCTCAGGCGGAGACTGGAAAGACAGAGTCATCAGAGACCATAAAGACGGAGACAGAATCGTCAAAGACGACACAGACATCGTCGGAAACAGCATCTTCTGCGGAGAGCAGAACGGAAACTGGAACAACAGAGAACAGTTCTGAGACGGAGACAAAGACCGAGACGAAAACGGAGACAGATACAACGACGGAGAGCAGCTCTGAGACGGAGACGACAACCGAGACAGAGACAGCAGCCGAGACGGAGACGACAACCGAGACAGAGACGACAACCGAGACAGGGACGACCGAGTCAGAAACGGAAACGCAGACAACGGAGGAAGTCACTGCCAATACAGACGAGCAGACATTTCTGCTTCCGCCGGAGATCGACATCAAAGTGTACGAGCTTGAGGAGGAAGAGTATGCTGACGAAGGCGTTTTTATGCTGGCGGATACATATTTTGAGTCTGTTACTGAATTAAGGCAGGCAAATGGAAATTATCAAATTAATAATAAGGATGAGTTTGTGTCATTCCTGGCAGATCGCGATAAGTATGCTGACAAGAATATAGTACTGAATTGTGATATTGATATGAACGGTGGAAATGCAGTTTTCGATGCTGTCTTTTCAGGGACGTTCAACGGCAACGGTCATTCCATCACGAATGTGAAGATGAAAAAAGGCTTGTTCAGGGAGATAGAGTCCGGCGCGTCCGTCAAAAATCTTCATATCAGTAAAGCAACCCTGGACGGGAGCGTGGGCGCCGGTATCATCGCGGGCAAAAACAGCGGTACAATTGAGAACTGCGTTGTTACAGGAGATCTAAAATCAACCTCGGCGATGGATACCACAGCAGGTATTGCGGGCAGAAATTACGGTACGATCAGAAATTGCGTCTATGCGGGCGATATCACTGCTGCTGCGGAGACAGCGGGCAATGCGAAGTATATTGCCGGAATCGCGGGCAGAAACAGTGGTACGATCGAGAGCTGCTATGCAGTCGGAGCAATCCGCACGAAGGCATCTGTTGTGGCAGGTATCGCGGCCTCCAACGATGGGGTTGTCAAAAAGTGCTATAACTATATGTCTGTGACAGGAACGCACTCTGTGGCAGGTGTGACGGCAGAGAACAGAAATACCGTGACAGGCTGTAGAAACTATGGGAGTATCACGCTGGAGAAAAGCGGCACTGGCGAACAGGCAGGCGGAATCTGTGCGGGCAACAGGGACACAGCGTTGGTCGAGAAGTCCTACAACTACGGTACAGTCACAGGATACAACAATACTGCGGGTGTCGCGGGATATACGACAGGTGTCGTTACAGAGAGTGGAAACTATGGGGATATAAGTGGTTCCGCAAACGTGGCGGGCATCGTAGGTTTGTATAAAGGCGCTGAGAGCAATGAGATTAGAAAATCTGTCAATAAAGGAAAGATCACAGGCAGCAAGACAGGCGTCGGCGGTATTTTGGGAGGTGCGCCAGACAAATGTCCGGTGAGTATTGTGGACTGTTATAATCTGGGACGCATCAGTGCGGCATCAACAGCGAACGAGATCGGCGGTATCGCGGGCATTCTGATGACTGGATCGATATCCGGCTGTTACAATACAGGTGATTTCTCGCTTGGCGATAGGTCTGTCAGAGCAGGATCGATCGCAGGATATCTGGGCAGCACGGTCTCTTGTACGGGCAGCTATTTCAAGCATGATTCGCTTGGCTGTATCTACAATAAAGATAATATTAAGGTAGCTGGAAAAGAATATGGCAGAACGGCAGAGGAGCTCAAGGCAGAAATGAAGGGACTGCCGTCGGAGAGTTATCAATATCCTGTGATCTTTGAGCCAAACGGAGGATGTTTCGACAAGTATTTTGAGATTGTGGATGACGGCGACACAGTTACGGAACCTGGAAACAGCCCCACCAAGAACAATGCAGTGTTTGAGGGATGGTATGCGGATTCGTCGCTGAATAAAACATTTAGCTTTACATCCAAGGTGACAGGCCCTAGGATCGCATATGCCGGCTGGGGCTCAGGCAGCACTGTCCCGGGTGGTGTAGAGCGCATAGAACTGCTCAATGACAGGGTGACATTGGCGGTCAAAGACACTTATGAAATCAAGGTAAAGTTCACGCCGGAGAGTGCTGATAATAAGAAAATGACATGGGAGTCCGACGACGAGAATATCGCGACTGTGGACGAAAATGGAAAAGTCACTGCGGTGAAGGCGGGAGATACCGTCATAACAGGAAAACTTGCCGACGGTTCGCTGTCCACGGAGCTTCGCTTTAAGGTGACAGTGAGTCAGTCGGAGGTCATCATTTGGATTAGAGATGCCAATGACAAGGACGATTCAGAGTACGGCAAAGACATCAAAGATCTGGATATCGCAGCGGGAGAAACATATATTGTAGAGGCTGTTGTCAGCGGGGATACTTCGGGTGACAATCGGGTTACATGGTCCACCACAGATGATACCGTGGCGAATGTCGAGGGCATCTCAGGGCTGATTGACGGTTCTGCCAAGGCGGAGATCACGGCAAAGAAGCCTGGCAAGGCAAAGATCACCGCACAGTATAAAGATGAGATCAAGATTCTTAACGTAATAGTATGTCCGCTTGCGGACCAGCTTACGATCAAGCTTGATGACAGAGATGTCACAAACAAGACGGTAATCTATGATTATGCTACCGCAAAGTTCATCGCGGTGGGTACATCAAAAGGAAATCGGCTCGAATATCCGGTAGAGAACCTGAGTGTCAAAGTGTCGCCAAATGATGCAAGCCAGCGTGTTATATGGTCCGTGACACCTCAGAATACGGAGGATGTCAAGGATGATGAGGGCGTGCTGGAGATCATAGACAAATACACTGGAAAGATGCGCGCACTGAGTGATGGTATCACGACAGTCACAGTGAAGTCTACAGATAAGGGCAAGAAGAGCGCCAAGGTGCGCATCAGGGTGATGAGTGTTGTCAATGAACTCACGCTGGTGCCGGAGCCCGCATCTAAGAACGGCACTGTTGTGACAGACGAGAAGGGGCGTGTGCTGCTTTCAGGAGGACAGCAGTTCAAGATTTCACCGCGGTTCTTCCCGGCAGATGCCACAGAGCGCAAGCTAAGTGTTTCATGCAGCGATAAAAATGTGCTCGAACTGGTAAAGGATGAGGGCAAGGACACCTACACCGTCACAGCCAAGGAGGTCTCTAGGGAGACAGAGGCAGTTATTACGGCGCGTTCGCTGGATCTAGGACCAAACGGAGACGGCGCGGAGGGCAGCATCCGAGTTGTGGTGAAGCCAAAAGTGACCAAGATCAATATCTATAAAGGAAACGATCTTAGAAATCCGGTGACAGATTCCAAGATTGCTGTCAATCCGCTGCGCGACGACAGGATATTTATGTTGAGTGTGAAGACAGTGCCCGATAACGCAATACCCAGTGTGACGTGGAAATCTTCCAACGAGGCGATTGCAACGCTCGAGGATAACAAGGACGGAAGCTGTACCGTGACGGTGAAGGAGAAGGCAGGACAGACTGTCATCACAGCAACCGCGACGGACGGAAGCGGTATTATGGCACAGACGACGATCAGTGTGGAACAACAGGCATCAGAGATCATCATCAAGGGAAGCCACAGGGTAATGAAGGGAAAGACAATCAAATTGACAGCAGAGATCAGACCCTTATCGGCTAAGAATAAAAATGTCACATGGGAGTCCCTGAATCCGAAAGTTGCCAAAATCGATAAGACAACAGGTGTTGTTACCGGTGTAAAAGCAGGAGATACTCAGATTGTGGCGACATCTGTAGGCAACAGTGCAATCGAAGCATACTACGCGATGACGGTCACAGAGTCCATCAAGGATTTCCAGATCATTCCTGATAATGATGTGTACTATGATGATGAGGAGCGCCCTGACAAGTCGATTGTCCTGAACAATAAATCACTTGGATTAGATCCTGATGACCAACTCAGTGTGAAAAAGCTCAGAGTGTATGTGAGACCGAGCACTGCCTGCCAGGATGTGACATGGACATCTAGCGATGAGAGTGTGGCGACTGTCAGCCAGGATGGTACTGTCACGGCTGTGAAGCTGGGAACTGCGGTTATCACCGCGGAGTCTACAGACGGAAGCGGCAAGAAGGCAAGTGTCAATGTCGTTGTAAATACATTGGCAAAGAGTGTCAAGATCACAGGAAGCCATTACATCGGCACAGGCAAGACGATACAGCTCAAGGCAGAAGTAGGAGGAAGGGACGCACTGAACAAGGCGGTCAGATGGTCAAGCTCCAACAGCAAAGCAGTTTCTGTGGATGACAAGGGAAATATCACTGCCATTCGGAAGAATGGTACGGTGACGATCACTGCGGAGGCGGCAGACGGCGGCGGAGCGTATGATACGTTTGAAGTCTATATCATGCGGACAAAACAAAAGATCGAGATTCGGTGTCTCGATGAGGACCGATATCCGATCGAGATAAAGAGCAAAAAGAAAAATATCTATTGTGACATGAATGACCAGCAGCGGGGAACGCTTCAGTTGGCAGCAGATTTCACGGGGGAGGCGATCACAGAGGAACCCGGTGAGATCAAATGGAGCAGCTCTAATGATGCGATTGCCGAGGTTGATGAGGATGGAAATGTCACCTTGGTTTCAGATGGCAAGGTGACGATCACCGCAGCGAGCACAGATGGTTTTAACAGCAAAGACACCTGCACGATACATGTTGAGAATGCGGCGCCGGTCATCACAGGCTCAGACAGAGTTGCAGTCGGCAAGAAGGTGAAGCTCTCTGCGGGAAAAACAGCGATCAGTGAGTGGAGATCTTCCAACAAATCGGTTGCCACCATCGACTCAAAAGGACAAGTGTCAGCAAAGAAAAAAGGAACTGTTACAATTACGGCAATCCCTAAGAAGGGCAGTCCATCCAAGTTTGCACTCGAAGTGACAAGTGCCATCAAGAAGGTTGATATTGCGCTGGATGGCGGCAGTACGCTGGTTTCTGGCAAGAAGCTTGGCGTGGATATTGTCAGGGGCTATAACGGCAATCCCAATGTGAGTCTCATGGCGATTGTGGACGGGGAAGCGGATACTTATGATGAGTATGTGACCTGGAAATCGAGCAAGAAGTCCGTCGCGACGGTGGACAAGCGGGGTGTTGTGACACCTGTCAAGGCAGGAACTGCCAAGATTACAGCGACAGCGGCAGATGGAAGCGGCAAGAAGGCCACTGTGACGATTGTTGTGGCAAAACAAGTGACAAAGTTAGTGCCAGAAAATGTGAAGGTTACGGAGAGCGGCGCAGGTGAAGTCAGTGTAGCGCACAAGAAATCCGTACAGTTGAAGGTCGGCTTCAGACCGCTTGCATCCACGACGAAGAAAGTGACGTGGAAAGTGGCAGACGAGGACAAACCTTACATCTCTGTGTCAAAGACAGGAAAGGTCACTGCCAAGAAATATCTGAGTGGTAAGGCGTATGCCACGGTGATTGCGACTGCGGGAGACAACAGCGGGGTGACTTGTGAGTTCCATGTATCCATCGCAAATCCAGTCAAGAAGGTTGTCATCACGCAGAACGGGAAAACGGACGAGTATAAGACAGGCGATACGCTGGGCATTGACATCGATGATGAGAATGTACGGCTCAGCGCCAAACTGCTCACGACTTCCGGGGAAAAGATGGATAATCAAAAGGTAGTCTGGAAGTCCGGCAATAAAAAGATTGTGAATGTGGACAGCAACGGTAAGCTCACCTGCTTGAAGGAAGGAAAGACAACATTGACAGCGACAGTGCAGGATGGCACAAATAAGAAATGCAAGATCAATGTGTATGTCGGTACGATTATCACAAACCTTTATACAGATGAAGTGCTTGACAGCAAGATTGATAAGCTCAGGAAAAAGGGCGATACGCTGAATCTGGCGGACTATATCTCCGTGCGGCCGATCACTGCGACCAAGCAGACTTTTAAGTACAAGTCAAGCAATAAAAAAGTAATACAGGTTTCATCGAAAGGAAAGATTACAGTCAAGGGCAGAGGATCAGCGACCATCACAGTCACCACCACAGATGGCTCCAATAAAGAATTGCTGATACCGATCACAATATCTTAAATCTTAAATAGTGTATTCCAATCACTGGAATACACTATTTTTTTCTACATATACTAGGAATTAATCCGAAATTGTGATATTATCTGTAAAGGTATGATATCATTTTATGAAAAACAGGAGCAAGTGTCATGGTTTTTAACTCATATAGTTTTCTTATTTTCTTTCCGATTGTCGTACTGATCAACTTTTTGCTGCCAAAGAAGATGCAATATCTCTGGCTGCTTGCGGCAAGCTATTATTTTTATATGAACTGGGATGCCAGGTATGTGCTGCTTTTGTTGTTTTCCACAGGTGTCACTTATCTGAGCGGCATCGTGATCGAGCGCGCTGAAACAGCGCGGGGGAGACGGGCAGCAGTTGCTGTCAGCTTTGTGCTGAATATCGGAGTGCTTTTCTTTTTTAAATATTTTGATTTTGCGGTGGATACACTCAATCTTGCCCTCTTGCAGTTTGGTCTGACACTGCCAAAGCCGGCGTTTGGCTTGCTGCTGCCAGTCGGCATCTCCTTCTATACATTTCAGGCATTGAGCTATACGATGGATGTGTACCGAGGCGATATCGCTGCCGAGCGGAACTTTTTCATGTACGCTCTGTTTGTGTCTTTTTTTCCGCAGCTTGTGGCAGGTCCGATCGAGCGCTCCAAGAATCTGCTGCGGCAGGTGAACCAGCCACACTCGTTTGATTATGACAAGATGCGGGAGGGGCTGCTTGTCATGTTATGGGGATTTTTCCTCAAACTGGTGATAGCGGACAGAGTGGCAATCATTGTCAATACAGTCTATGGGGATTATCCGCAGTATGGAGGGATGTATATTATTGTGGCATCTGTGTTGTTTGCCATACAAATTTACTGCGATTTTGCAGGATATTCGACGATTGCTATCGGTGCGGCAAAGGTGCTGGGCTTTCAGTTGATGGAGAATTTTGACTGCCCGTATTTTGCGTGCAGTATCGGTGAGTTCTGGCGCAGATGGCATATCTCGCTGTCAAGCTGGTTCCGCGATTATCTCTATATTCCGCTGGGAGGGAACCGCCGCGGAACGTTTGTGAAATATCGAAATATTGTCATTGTGTTTCTAGTCAGTGGTCTGTGGCATGGCGCGGCGGCTACGTATGTGATGTGGGGGCTGATTCATGGGCTTTATCAGGTAGTCGGCGGCATCACCAGACCGGTGAGGGACAAGCTCAATATCGTATTTGCGCTAAAGCCCGAGAGCATCGGACACAAGCTGGTCAGCGGTCTTATTACCTTTGGGCTTGTCGATTTTGCCTGGATTTTTTTCAGGGCAGAATCGATTGGGGATGCGGTCGCGATGATCAAGAGTATGGTGCACATCGGCAATGTCAGTATCTTGTGGGATGGTTCACTGTATGAGCTGGGACTCAGCGCGAAGAGCTTTATGGTATTGTTGTTTGGCGTGGCTGTGATGATTGCGGTGGATGCTCTCAAATACAGGGGAGTCAGGGTTCGGGATGTGTTGATCGATCAGGAATTGTGGTGCAGATGGCTGTGCTACATCACTGCATTTTGGTTTATTCTGGTATTTGGTGTGTGGGGAGGGAGCTATGATGCCTCAAGCTTTATTTACTTCCAATTCTAGGCAGATAAAGATGAGGAGAGTGACGGCGGTCATCTGTTTTAGCCTGCTTGTAATTCTGGTGGTCGGTGCGACCCAAAAGCTGTTTGAGCGTAAGTACAGCTATGCAAAGTATTATGACTTTTACCAGCAGGAGGAGGACTTTGACGTACTGTTTCTGGGGACGAGCCATGTGCTCAACGCGGTGTATCCGATGGAACTGTGGCGGGATTACGGCATTGTTTCCTACAATATGGCAAACCATTCGGAGAACATCTGTACAAATTACTGGCAGCTGCGCAATGCGCTGGCGTACACGACGCCCAAGGTTGTGGTCATTGACCTGTATGCCGTGGATGGAGATAGTAAAGTAAATGAGCAGTACCTGCATAATTTTACGGACGCGATGCCCTTCTCCACGCTGAAAATCGAGATGGTCCGTGATCTGTTAGTGCCTGAGAAGCGCATGGAGTATCTGTTTAATCTATCTCTGTATCACAGTCGATGGGAGGAGCTTGGCAGGGAGGACATCCATCCGAAAACCGGACTCGAGAAGGGGGCGGAGCTGCGGGAGGAGGTCACTGTCAATGTACCGCCGACACTCATACCGCAGGAGGAGTATGACCCGACAGACCGCTTAAATAAACAGTATTTACAGAAGATCATTGACTTGTGCAAGGCACAGCAGATTGAGGTGATCTTGATGTATGTTCCCTACACGATGCCGGAGGGGGATCAGCAGGTGGCAAATTGGGGCTATGCAGCCGCAGAGAAAAATGGGATTCCATATTTGAATTTTGTCTATGAAGATTTAGAGATCAACTACGCGACAGACTGTGCAGACGAGGCGCATCATCTGAATGCCTCCGGCGCGAAGAAGGTGACGGATTATCTGGGAAACTATATCAGGACGCACTATGATGTGGCGGATCAACGAAAGCAGCCAGCGTACGCCTCCTGGCACGAAGACTATGAGGAGTACCGCCAGATGAAGCAGGAGTGGCTGGACAGTCAGCAGAATGCATGGTCGTACCTGATGCTTTTAAATGACAGGGATTATCTGACGAAGCTGTACGCCACAGAGACTTCTTTTCTTTTTCAGGATCAGCAGATGAAGGAGCTGATCGGAAACATCGGTGTGTACGGCAGTGTGGTGCGTATGGCGCCGGCGGAAGTCGATGCTTTGGGGATTGTTGATGACAATACAGTCCAGGTTCGTGTCTACACCGCAGACGGAGGTGCGCTCGTCAGCACACGGACGCTGGTCCGAAGCGGCGAGGACGAGTATGAGATGCAGTAAAAGGCAGCATGATGAGAGATCGCATAGTATAAAGGGAATGAGGTTAATTGTATGTGTGGAATAGCAGGCTTTTGTAACAATCCTGCAAACTGGAGAGAAAATATAGAGAAAATGAACCGGCGGATGCGGCACAGGGGCCCGGACGCCGGAGGAATCTGGGCAAATGAGAATGCAACCGTCGTACTCGGACATCGCAGGCTCTCCATTGTGGATTTGTCGGAGACCGGAGCGCAGCCGATGCACTCGGCGTCCGGCAGGTATGTGTGTGTGTTTAACGGAGAGATCTACAATTACAGAAGGCTGCGAGACAAGCTGTTAAAGGAGAAGAAGGTAGCCGCCTTTCGGGGAACGTCAGACACAGAAGTGCTGCTCGAGGCGTTTGAGGCATACGGCGTGGTTGAGACGATCAGACACTGCAAGGGCATGTTCGCAATCGCCCTTCTGGACAGAGAGACTGGAAGGTTGACGCTGATCCGCGATCGCATCGGGGAGAAGCCGCTCTATTATGGGTTTGTAAACGGGCATTTTGTGTTTGCCTCAGATATTGGCAGTATTCGCGCGCTGGAGAATTTTAAGAATGCGATTGACACAAAGGTACTGCAATTGTATTTTATACATGGGTATATCCCAGCGCCGTACTCGATTTATCAAGATATCTACAAACTGGATGCAGGCTGTATGCTGGAACTCGACGCGCCCTATCAGGAACCGAAGGTACAGACATACTGGTCAGTGCGCGAGACGGCAAAATACGGACAGTCACATCCGTTTCAGGGGAGCAGGCAGGAGGCTGCGGACGAGCTGGAGCGTCTCTTGAAAGCTTCGATCAAAGAACAGATGGTGGCGGATGTTCCAGTCGGCGCGTTTTTGTCGGCGGGGATTGACAGTAGTACCGTCGTGGCGCTGATGCAGGCACAGTCGGCGCGCAAGGTCAGAAGCTTTACGATCGGCATGGAGGACAAGGAGTACAACGAGGCAGTCTATGCCAAGGAGATCGCGCAGCATCTTGGCACAGAGCACACGGAGCTGTACATCACGGCGGAGGATGCCAAGGCAGTGATTCCCAGACTGGCGTGGATGTATGGCGAGCCGTTTGCCGATTCCTCACAGATTCCGACCTATCTGGTGAGCAAAATGACGAGAGAACACGTGACGGTATCGCTGAGCGGCGACGGCGGTGACGAACTTTTTTGCGGTTATACGACCTACTCGTCCATCAACCGCATCTGGAGCAAGATGAAATCCTACCCGTACTGCATACGCAGGCTAGCCAGCAGCCTTCTGGTCGGCAATCCGCTGATTCGAAACCAGCAGATGCTACAGACTAAGGCGTATCTGCTCGGAGCCAGGAGTCCAGAGCATCTCTATGAGCTCTCCAATGCGCAGGAGGCATCGAATCTAAATATCGCGCTCGAGCGGGCAGTATACCCGTACAAGCACAATAGCTTCCCGTACGGTGCACTCAACGACACGCAGAACAGTATCATGCTGATGGACATGGAGGTGTATCATCCAGACGACATTCTGGTCAAGGTAGACCGCGCGGCGATGGCGGTATCGCTGGAGACGCGTGTGCCGATGCTGGACAGGGATGTCGTCGAGTTTGCATGGACGATTCCGATGTCTTACAAAAAGCA
Source organism: uncultured Lachnospiraceae bacterium (assembly GCA_910586405.1). Lineage (GTDB taxonomy): Bacteria > Bacillota > Clostridia > Lachnospirales > Lachnospiraceae > COE1. The sequence continues at coordinate 26,193 of CAJUII010000002.1, read as the reverse complement.
GGGGGATGAGGGCAAGCTGGTATTGCGGGATGTCCTATATCGTTATGTGCCGAAACAGATGATGGACCGCCCCAAGAAGGGATTTTCGATACCGATCACACAGTGGCTGCGGGAACCGGGGCTGAGGGAGTGGGCAGAGTCTCTGTTGGATGCCAGTCTGATTCGGCGTCAGGGAATTTTGAATGCGGAGGAAGTGCATCGAATCTGGCGGGATTTTATAGACAATGGTAACTGGCGCATACAGATTTGGTACATGTTAATGTTTCAGTCATGGATGCAGGAGAATGAAAGTAGCATGGAGGGATAAAATGAATCAACAAAACACAGCGCCCATTGGCGCGTATATCAAGATAGCTAGACCCGATCACTGGGTTAAAAACGTATTTATCATGCCGGGGCTTGTCCTCGCGTTGATACTGATTCGTATGCCGGACGACTGGGGCGTCTTTGCGCTTAAGCTTGTGGCAGGTTTTTTTGCCACATGTTTTATCGCATCGGCAAACTATGTGATCAATGAATGGCTGGACGCGGAGTTTGACAAGTACCACCCCACGAAGAAAAACAGACCCGTTGTCAGTCAGAATATGAAGTTTTCGCTTGTCATGGCAGAGTATGCGGTGTGTACTGTGCTGGGACTTGTGTTGTCTATAATAGTCAATATTCCTTTCCTGCTGACAGAGATCTGGCTGCTGGTTATGGGTGTCCTGTACAATGTCAAGCCGATACGGACAAAAGATGTCGTGTATCTGGATGTTTTGTCAGAATCCATCAACAACATGATACGTCTTTTGCTTGGCTGGTTTATCGTCTGTGAGGATGTGTATCCCCCCTCAAGCATCCTGGTGGGCTACTGGATGGCGGGGGCGTTTTTGATGGCGGTGAAACGCTACGCGGAGTACCGCATGATCAATAATCCAAGCCTGGCAGGGTCCTACCGCAAGTCCTTTGCGACTTACACAGAGGCTTCTTTACTGTGTTCTTCGTTTTTCTATGCGCTCTGTGCGACTTTCCTAATAGGTATTTTCTTATTGAAATATAGAATTGAGTACATCGTGGCGATACCTGTGTTGTTTTTGCTGTTCTGTTATTATCTGTACATAGCGCACAAGCCTGACTCAGCGGCGCAGAAACCGGAGAAGCTGTTCCGGGAAAAGAAGCTGATGATTCTGGTGGGCGTGCTGGTGGTGCTGTTTGCAGTGCTTACCGTGGTGGATATACCTATTATGAAGATGTGGGAGACTGCGTTCTTTATCCCGACGAGGAAATGAGGTGTGTATGAATCAGAGCAGTATGAGAAAAAAGAGCCTGTATGACTATCAGGTGGTGATTTTTGACTTAGATGGGACGCTCTATTATCAGCAGCCGTTCCGCCTGCGCATGATACGGTTTCTTGCGCGGCATGTCCTGACGCATCCGTGCTGCATAAAGGATTTTCTGATCATCTATAAGTATCGAAAAGTGCGGGAAAAATGGGAGTTGTATGAGAAGCGGTGCGCCCAGGAGCCAAGATACAGTGCGCTCGGATTAGAGGACAGGCAGTATCAGTATGTGGCAGATCAGATGAAGACAGAGCGCACTCGGGTGAAGAAGGTCATCGCGTTCTTTATGCTGGAGATGCCGCTTCGCTTCCTCCCGGCGTACAGAGATGAAATTCTCGCGAATGCCATTGATGCGCTGCACAGACAGCATAAAACGGTAGTGGTCTACTCCGATTATCCTGTGGAAAAGAAGCTAAAGGCACTTGGCATCCGCGCGGATCGCTGCTATACCTCGGCAGATGCGTGCATTGGTGCCATGAAGCCAGATCCCAAGGGGATCGCGGTGATTCTATCTGACACAAACTGTCCGGCGGCAGATGCGCTGATGGTCGGCGACCGCTATGAGAAGGATGGACTCGCTGCCAGGGACAATGGCGTGGATTACCTGATCGTCGGTAAGACCCGGAAGGAACGGTCGGCAGTCGGTTAGCTGCGTCTTAACCGATGGTCGATCCATGTGAGCAGTTTCTCGACATAGAGACCCATCACGAACACGATAAAGACAGACGGTACCAACAGCAGCCCATAGAGCAGCAGATCATTGTAGGTGCCGTTATTCTCTGTGAGAAAATAGTTCAGTGCTTTCGTGCCGTACCAGCAGATGAGCGGGTGGGCAAGATACATGCCATAGGAGTTTCTGCCGCACTGTGCAAGAAATTCTGTGAGCGGATTAACGTGCGGCGAATGTTGTTTTTTTCCGCGCAGCGTTTTGAGGCGGACCTCAATATGCAGGAGTGCGACGGCAAGCCAGTATGCAGACAGACCGACGAGCGACGGGAGCAGGGCGTAGGTCCGATCAGAAGTCGGATTCATAAACCAATAGACACAAAAGCCCGTCGTCACCGCAAACAGCAGTGCGGAGACCGCAAGAGGAAATCTGGCACAGAAGCGGGCGTTCTTTTTCTCCTGAAAAAATAACAGGATACCGAGGCAAAAGCAGGGCAGATGGTTTGTGAAAAAGAAATACAAAAAGGTGTTGTTGTCGAGGTACAGTTCATTGTCCGACATGTCGGAGATTCTGCCAAGCAAAAATACGTTCAGGATGAGCAGCGCGATCGGGAGTATTGGCATGCACAGCGGATGGATGCGGCGCAGTCTGCGAACGATGCCATACAGAAATGGAAATGCCAAGTAGAGCAAAAAAGCGGTCCCGATATACCATCCTCCGGGAAAGACAGAGTTGATGTAGTCAGGAAACAGCCCGTGCAGGAAAAAGACATTCGTGAGAATGCCAGGCAGTTCGCGGTTCATGATAAAGCCAGGAGGGAAGCTGAGCACATTGATCAGCAGTATATTTAGTCCGAAATGGATTATCATAAAGAGTAGGAATCCCGGCGCTAGTCTCAGATAACGGCGCAGCACAAAACGCAGGAGCTTTGGCGCGCGGCGCCTGCGGCGGTTTGACTCCGACAAATGCTCCCAAGAGTAGCAGAGGGCAAAGCCCGACACGAAGAAGAATAGCTGGCATCCCATCTGACCGTAATTCATCAGCGGGCGCAGTCCAGACATGTCCTGCATGATGAAATGCCGGTTATGGACGATGATGATCATGATGATGCCAAGTCCTTTGATAATATCCATTGATTTTAATTTTTGATTCATAGCTGCCTCCTGTAACGTTTCTCTTTCATGTATTCTTTATATAGTGTAACATGTTTTGGCGGATATGAAAATACTGAATCAGCATGGATCTGTAATGCACTGATAATGGAGGAAAAATGGTATTTGTATTGTTGAATTGGATTTATATTGTCACAACATCCTTTCTTGTCGGATACGCAGTGTGCGGTATGCTCTCTGGCGTGCTGGGATATCGGGTAAGGGAGCCTGTCAGTATGGTGGGGGTCGGACTTGTGACCGTCACAGTGTATGCGCAGGCGTTCAGCCTGTTTTATAAAGTTGGCGCGGCGGCAAATCTGGTTCTGGTGCTTGTCTGTCTGGTGATCGCGTTGGCGGCGCGGCAGCAAATCACAGTATATATCGGCAGATCTTGGCAAGACAGCGGTGCCGTGTGGAAAGCTGTTTGGGCAGTCAGTATTGTCGTGTGGTGCTTTTGTACTTCGAGAGGTTACATGCACTATGACTCTGATCTCTATCACGCGCAGAGCATCCGCTGGATTGAGGAGTACGGCGTTGTGAAAGGACTGGGCAACATCCATGTGCGCTTTGCGTACAACAGTTCGTTTTTCGCCCTGTCTGCGCTCTACAGTATGCGGTTTCTGGGCGTCAGACCGCTTCATACAGTCAATGGTCTGCTGGCGCTGCTGCTCTGGACGCAGGTACTGCCGCTGTTCGATATCAAAAAACGCAGAGGCAGTAGGACGCTCGTTGCAGATTTTGCGCGGCTTGGCGCCCTGTATTATCTGACGGTGATCTACAGTGATGTGGTGGCGCCCGCGTCGGACTATGCGATTATGTGCACGGTGTTTTTGATCATCATAAAATGGCTTGTATTATTAGCGCGTGGGGAAAAATCCGCCGCGCCCTATGCATTGTTATGCGTGGCATGTGCGTTTGCCGTGTCGCTCAAGCTGACGGCAGGGCTAATCTTGATTCTGGTGGCAAAACCAGCAGCGATGCTCCTTGGCGCGCTGGATGCGAAAAGAAAATGGCGGGAGATCGGCATCTATCTGCTGCTGGGGATTGTGACAGTGGCGCCGTGGCTAGCGAGGACGGTGATTTTGTCTGGATATTTGCTCTATCCGTTCCCGGCGCTGGATGTATTTTCTGTGGATTGGAAGATGGACGCTGCGACCGCCGCGCGCGATGCGGCGGAAATCAAAGCATACGGCAGGGGACTCAACAATGCAGAACTCGTGAATCTTCCGCTGTCAGCGTGGATGCCGGCATGGTTTCAGGCGCTGCCCGCACTGGGGAAGCTGTTTATCCTTGCGGATATAGGATGCCTGCTGATCTTCGTGCTTCTGGTCATCAGGGCAGTCTGCAGGGCGCGCAGAGGGGAGCAGACGCAGGGGGAATACCTTCTCGTGCTCGGCGCAGTGATGGCATCGTATGGATTTTGGCAGTTTTCTGCGCCGCTTTTGCGATATGGATATGCCTATGTACTGCTAGTTTTTATGATAACAATAGGTATTTTATGTGATATTTTGATAAAATACTTTGACAAACGGCAAAAAAAGGATATGATAGAAAAGACGGCTGTTGCAGGTGTTGTTCTGCTCTGGGCTTTTATGGCAGTGAAGATGGGAACGCTCGTGAGATATGTGTGTGCGGCGTGGCATCAGACAGCATATGTATGGCAGCAGGATTATGGAAAGTATGAGCTGGATTGTTATGAGGTAAAGGGTGTCCGGTTTTATTATCCAATACAGGGAGATCGGACAGGATATGAACACTTTCCATCGCTTCCGCGGCAGACAGAGATTTATTTCAGGGGAGAATCCATAGATGAAGGTTTTTGGTCCGAAACGAAAGGAATGGAGACAAATGGTGAGAGGTAAAAGTGTGAAAACAGGTGTTGTGGCAGTTTGTGCAGCAATGATGCTGCTGTGTTCGTCAGAGGTATATGCAGCGGAGCTTACGGACGGGGCGGCGCCCGCAGCGGAGATGACCGAGGCAATGCCGGCTGATGTCTCAGAAGCGCAGTCAGACGTATTGCCGACTGATGTCTCAGAAGCGCAGTCGGACGCAATGCCGGCTGATGTCTCAGAAGCGCAGTCAGACACATTGCCGGCTGATCTGCCAGAGATGCAGCCGGAGGAATTGCAGCTACAGTTGCAGTCTTTAGACAGTGAGACAGCAATGATTGTGACAGAGCAGATGAAGGTTCAGCAGCAGGGGTATGCGTTGGATCAGTATCACAATATCAATGTACTGGGAGATTCGTTGACAGAGGGCGTGGGCGCGCGTACGCCGGACAAGGCGTACCCGGCAGTCTTGGCAAAACTTACAGGCGCAAAGGTGAACAATTACGGCGTGTCCGGTTCAAGAATCACAGATATCACTGTCGATTATACCAATCCTGGGTCATTTGTAGACAGAATGTATTCGATGGACAAGAATGCGGATCTTGTGATCGTGTTCGGTGGCACGAATGATTTCTGGTTCGGAGACTGTCCCATCGGGAAGCGCACGGACACAAAACCAAGTACTTTTTATGGTGCACTGAACACCATGATCCCCTATCTCAAGAATGCCTATGCGGCAGATATCGTCTTTATTGTGCCTTATCAGCAGAGCAAGGATGCCGATGAGACACATCCCTATAAGCGGAGCACGCACGGGAATTATGGCACAGGCACACTCAGCCAGTACCGCATCGCCATGTTGGACAGATGCCAGTATTATGGCATTCCTGTGCTGGACTTGTTTGCAGATTTCGATTTAAATACTGCCGATAACCGCGAGGCGCTTGAAAAATACGGTAATTTTATATGTGACGGCTGTCATCTCAACGATGCAGGCTACAATCTGCTCGCGCGTAAGCTCTATCAGTTCATCATGCAGGATTTCTCGCAGTACGTGCCTGCGTACACGACCATCAATGACATGGTGTTTGAGACAGCGGCGTTGCCTGCACTGATTCAGGACGGGAACTTTGTCATGCCAAACGGTCAGGTGATACCTGCCAAAGAAGGCTTTGCGGCGGATCCTGCGCTGCCGTTGCAACAGTTGTATCAAAATCTTATCGTCTCGGCAATGTATTAAGGAGAGTGCAGGATGAACGTGTTCAAGAAGTATTGGCACTGGATGCTGGCATCAATCATCTTTGTCTTTGAGGCAGGGGTATTGTTTGCTCTCCGAGAAGACATCTATGTGGGAATCTGCGATAATCTTGACCTCTTTATCACACAGTTAAAGATGCTCGCTGACAATCATGCATTTTTTGCCCATGGCCAGGAGATGCCAATTCTTGGCAGCATCGACAGAAATTATTTTCCGTCGGAGTTCTCGCTGTACAATCTGTTGTATTTGCTGCTGCCAGATCTCTATGCCTATATTGTGGGATATCTGCTGCGGCTCTTGCTCGCGATGGTCTCCTGTGTGCTGCTTGCGCGGCTTTTGCTTGCGCAGGCATATCGCAGGTACGAGAAACCTGTTATTCTGACTGCCATAGCGTTTGCGCTGCTTCCAGTCTATCCTATGTATGGGCTTTGTTTTGCCTCGATGCCGCTGATTTTATATTTGTTTGTTCGCATTTACAGAGAGCCGCGCTGGTGGCTGTATCTGGCAGTATTTCTATATCCTTTGGTGTCGTATTTTACGTTCTTTGGTGCGTTTTTGCTGGGCTATCTGTTGATCGCAGTACTTGTCTTATGGATTCGGGACAGGAGGCTGCCGCTATCGCTTCTCGGCGCGTTTGCGGCGCTGGCAGCAGGCTTTGTGTGCTTTGAGTACCGCCTGTTTGGCGTGATGCTCCTGTCCGACGAGGAGACAATCCGCAGTACGATGGCGACTGCAAGCTATGATGCGAGCGCGCTGTGGCGTTGTTTTGTGGATGTGTTCCTGCACGGATTTTCACATGCTAGGTCCGCTCATACGTATTTTGTCCTGCCTGTGTGCGCAGTCTATTTTATATGGAACAATTTCATGTATCTATCGGGCAGAAAGACAGGAAAGATCTATGCGGATGTTTATAATATCACGGTGCTGTTCATTCTATTTAACTGTGCAGTCTATGCGCTTTATTTCTGGGAGCCGCTGAGAGTGTTGGTGGAGACCATTCTGCCGCCGCTAAAGGGATTTCAGTATGGCAGAACGATATTTTTCAATACATTTGCGTGGTATTTTGCCTTTTTTATCGTCGTAAAATCTGTGTTTTGCCAAAGACAATGCCTTGCGTATATCGCCTGTATTGTCTCGATATTGATTGTCGGGGCAACGCAGAGTGAGTACAGTGATTTTTATAATACCTGTTATTGTAATTTGTACAAGCTTGTAAAGCACACAAAGGTCAATCAGCTAAGCTACGGCGAGTTTTATGGCGGTTCTCTGATAGACAGGGTCAAGGCAGATATTGAGTATACGCCGGACAAAGGAGCGTGTGCGTATGGGTTTCACCCGGCGATGCTGTCCTACAACGGCATTACGACCATCGACGGCTACTGCGGCTATTACAGCCAGTCCTACAAGGAACAGTTCCGCGCGGCGATTGCGCCTGCGCTGGAAGCAAGTCCAAGCTGGAAGTCTTATTATGACGACTGGGGCTGCCGCGCATATCTCTTCTCTGCAACTGGAGAGAATCTCTATGATTTCGGCGCGAATGCCGACGCTGTACCACAAGAGATTCTGATTGACACGCCGGCATTGAAGGCGCTGGGGTGTGATTATATTTTTTCACGTGTGGAGATCACCAATGCCGATCAGATGCAGCTTTGTCTGGTCAACGCCTATCAGGATGAAGAGATGCCATATGCGGTGTATCTGTATAGTTTAGAATTGTGAAGTCACAGCGGTTGAGCGTTTATACAACGTTTTCACACAAGGGATCTCTTGACAATTCTGTAGAGTATATTGAAAGGAAACGATAGATATGAGTAAGAAAAGAGTATTGCTGTTTTACCCGCCAGGGGCGCTTTTTCAGAGAGGGGAGGACCGCTGTCAGCAGAACATTGATGACGGTTCGGCACAGGCGATGCGCGCCTGCAATGACTTAGGCTACGCGGCGGCAATCTTGATGCGAGACGGCTATGAGGTAAAGCTTCAGGACTATCAGACACAGGGCGACACCTTTGACGTGCTCTTAAAGGACATGGAGGCATTCAAGCCGGATATGATCATGATGAGTATCACCAACACGACCATCTTTGACGACATTAAGGTCGTGAATGAGCTGAGCGAGCGGTATCATCCTGTTGTCGTGTTAAAAGGTGCGCTGTTCTATGCGCCGGAGCAGGCGATGCTCGATATGCTTGATCTGTCGAATGTGGATTATCTGATTGGCGGTGAGATTGATTTCTGCATCGGAAAAATAGCAGATTATTGCTTTAAGGGGATTGGAAAACCTGAAGAGATCAATAATATTTTATATAAGGATAAAGACGGCAGGATGATTCCTACGCGCTTTCATGTGTGGGACGATGATTTGGATGCACAGCCGTTTCCGGCGCGGGAGCTGATGCGAAATGAGCTGTATATACGCCCGGACACAAAGGAGCCAATGGCGACAATTCAGACGGCCAGGGGGTGTCCGAGCCAGTGTGTGTTCTGCCTGACACCGGAGATTTCCGGCAAGCGCGTGCGTTTTAGAAGTCCGCAGAATGTACTCGACGAAATGATTGAGTGCTACGAGAAGCATCATATCCGCAATTTCTTTTTCAAGGCAGATACCTTCACAATCAATCCGGCGTGGGTGAAGGAGATGTGCGAGCTGATCATCGGTTCAAGGATTTACGGCAAGATCGAGTTTACAGCGAACTCGCGCGTGCGGCCGCTCAGCAAGGAGACGCTAGAACTGATGAAGAAGGCAGGATGCTTTCTGGTGGCGTTTGGCTTTGAGTCCGGCAGCGACGAGATGCTAAAGACCATGCGCAAGGGCACGACGGTTGAGGAGAACCGCCAGGCGGCGAGATGGTGCAAGGAAGTAGGCCTAAAGTTTTGGGGCTATTTTGTGATCGGCTTTCCGTGGGAGACAAGAGAGGATATTCTTTTGACCAAAAAGCTTGTGATGGAGACGGACCCTGATTTTATTGAGGTCACGATCGCGCTGCCATTTTATGGGACTCCGATGTATGAGACCTGCAAGGAGGAGAAGCTGTTGGAGAAGTCCGTGCTTGGCAGTGATTTCTTCCATTCCAGCACCAAGGGGACCAAACATTTGACACTCGAGGAGGTCATGAAGCTTCGCAAAAATATATTGCTGAGCTTTTATCTGAGACCTAAATATATTATCAGAAGGATGGGGGACTGCGTCAAAGACCCAGGCATCTTTATACAGTATGCCAAGTATGGGTTGAAACTGGTGGTCAATTTGTTTAAATAGGATGGATGATTCATTCAAAAATTCATTTTCGGAGCATTGTATGAGAATAGCACAAAAAGTGTGTCTGCCGGAATGGGTGACGGCAGGTGTGGCATTTGTTTACTACTGGATTATGGCGTTGTACAAGCTGACAGAAGCCCCGATCTGGCAGGATGAGGCGATGGAGTTTTATTGTTCTCTGCCTGTCAGGGGCGCCATCAGAGGCGTGACAGCGTATGATACGATGTACGAGCGCATGGTGAGGATACAGCAGCAGCCGCCGTTGTATAACTGGATTATGTGTCTATGGCTTCAGGTGAGTGAGGGAGAGTGGTGGTTCCGCTTTTCGAGTGTTGTGTTTGGCTTTGCCGCTGCGCTCGGACTTTATTTTGTGATTAGAAAGCTTTGTGACCGCTATATGGCGGCTTTTTGTGTTGTCATTTATTCGAGTATCTATATTCTTATGTACTATATGAAGGAAGCATCGGAGTATGCAGTGCTGCTCATGTTCTTGTTTTGGCTGCTCTATGTGTGGTTTCTTCTGTGTGAGCGACGAAGCGTTGGGCGCCTGGCAGTATTTACAATCTTGTGTGTGCTGTCTGTGTTTACGCATTATGGCGCGGTGTTTGTCGTGGTGCCTTTTGGAATCAGCATTCTGGTGATGACAGCGCGGGAAAAAGAATGGCGCAGTTTTTGGGGGAGCCTGCTTTCGTTTGCGGCAGCTGGCGCAGCAGGGGGCTTTGTGCTCCTATGGTTTTTTATGATACCTCAGTCCGCAAACCAAGTCTCCACTCTTTTTTCAAAGCAGAAGATTATCATCGAGCGCGGCAGCATTTTTGGCGATTTTCTGAATAGCATTATGTGCGTGTTCAAGTGGTGTGCGATCGACATGGACAGGGATTGGGAGAAAATATGGTGGCTGATCATAGCGGCAATGATCGTTCTTGCGCTCATCGTGGTGTTTGTGACAGTTCTTACCGCGCGGAAAGTTATCCGCATCTATGTTTACTGCAACATTGCGGTCTATCTGTTGTACTATATCATTACCAAGCTCAATATTTATGCCTATGGATGGTATGGAAACCGCTATAATATGTTTCTGTTCCCGCTGTGGTTTGTGCTGATTGCGGTGTGCCTGTATGAGCTGGTGATGATTCTGCGGCAAAGCCGTGTTCCCGTGCTGTCGCGGTTGGTGCAGACAGGACTTATCATCGCAGGTATTGTGTATTGTGTTTATGGGGATTACCGCATTAGCTGTCACTGGGCGAAGATGGATTTGCGCAGAGTTGTTCAAGAATGGTATGCGCGTGACGGCTACGAGGTTCCGACGATGTTGGATTTTCACCAGCGGTATGGTTTTGTGTACTACTTCACGCACGATGCGCAGTATGAGGAATCGCAGTGGGAGCAGATTCTCTACAATGACGAGGTGGAGACATACGCTGCGACAGATACACAGATCTGGAAGACATATCTGGAGAAAGTGTATGACAGTCAGATGCCGGATGCGCTGTATCTGGTAACGGGGCAGTGGAATGCGTTTGTGGACACGTTTGTGGAGCTTGGATACAAGGTGGAGCCTATTGTGGATATCAATGCAAAGCTCTATTATTTAAAAAGAGATGAAACCGATTCTTAGTCTGTAATAAAAACAAGAGGACGAGTCAGACAGTAAAGGAGATGAAAGCGGTGCGGCGAAGGTATGCAAAAAGCAGGACAACAAAAAATTTCAGGATGCATATAGGCAGGGCAGTGAAATGGCTGGCTGCAGGCATCGCGGCAGGCTATGGGCTGCTTGTGCTCGCATACCTGCTCCCGACAGGACCGATGCAGGCAAATCTGGCGGCGTCGGCGGGGATTCTGGCAGAAGAGCGCGAGTATCACCGAGTCATTCCAGGTGTTGTCAGCACACAGTTGGACAATTACACGGACTCGTGGATGATGGGGAATGCGGTCTACGACAGCGCGCGCCCTGTGTGGAAGCAGGCGCTGGCGTGCACCAGCGCGGACTACGGCGCGGGGCCGCTCGATGGACTGGTGCGTTATCTGGACAGGGAGCAGGGATACCGCGAGGTGGACTACACGAGATACTGGCATGGCTATTTGGTGCTGTTAAAGCCTTTTTTACTGTTGTTTGACTATGCTGATCTGCGTGTTTTGAATACTGTGGTTGAGCTGCTTCTCGTATTTGGCATCTTTTGTACTATCTTCAATATGGGCTGCGAGGGAGAAGCGTGGGGATATGTGTTGTCTGTGCTCTTTATGATGCCGGTTGTGCTTCCGCTCTCCATACAGTTTTCGGTGATTTTTTATCTGACGAACATCTCTGTGCTGGTGCTGCTTAGGGCATATGATTGGATCGCGGACAAAAACGCTATCGCGCTCTATTTTCAGATGATTGGCATGTGCGCGAGCTATTTTGATCTGCTGACGTATCCGGTTGCCAGCCTCGGCATGCCTCTGGTCTGTATCCTGCTGCTTGAAGCGGACAGAGATTCCTGGACGAAGGTTCGAACGATCCTCGACTGTTCGGTGAGCTGGTGCTTTGGCTATGGCGCGATGTGGGCTGGAAAGTGGATACTCAGCACGCTGGTGTTAAAGGATAATGTCATCGCCAATGCGCTGTCACAGATTTTGATGCGCGCATCGCACACGCAGAATGGAGAGCGCATCACGGTGCTGGACACATGGAGGCGCAATGTGGAATTTTATTTTGAGAGGCCGTATCTGATTTTGATTGCGCTTGGTATGGTGCTGTTCTTTGTGGGGATTTTCAGAAGCAGGCGCCAGCTTGCAGATGTGTGTATAGATGCCATTCCGTTTATGTTGATCGCCTTGATGCCATTTGTGTGGTATGCGCTTGCCGGTCAGCACTCCTATGAACACCACTGGTTTACTTTCAGAGGGCTTATGACCACAGTGTTTGCCGGCATGTGTATCTGTGCGCGGCTCTACAGGACAGCAGACGCAGGATTTTCACAGCGCGGGCAGCGGAACGGGAGGTTTTCATGATTATCATACATGTCATGGGGGGGCTTGGCAATCAGCTATATCAGTATGCACTCTATGAGAAACTGAGATCGCTCGGCAAACATGTCAAACTGGATTTGTACGCGTACAAGGAAGCGGCGGGCGAGGAGCGGGAATGGCGGCCGCTGGAGCTGGAGTGGCTGGAGGCGCTTCAATATGAAGTCTGTACCATGGAGGAACGGCAGCGTTTTCTGGACAACAGCATGAAGCCAGCGGACAGAATACGGCGGAAACTCACAGGCAGAAAGGACAGAACTGTCCGTGAGCGTGCGGCATATATGCCTGAGATTTATGAGATGGATGATGTGTATCTGTACGGATTCTGGGGCTGTGAAAAGTACTATGCAGATATCATTCCATTGTTGCAGGAAAAAATTACGTTTCCAGAGAGCCGCAATCCGAGAACCGCAGAGGTTCTTCGGGCGATGGCAGAAGAAAATGCTGTGAGTATCCATATTCGGCGGAAGGATTATCTCACCGTGGCAGATGGAAAACGGTATATGGGTATCTGCACCGACGCATACTATGAGAGTGCCATCCGCTACATTACAGAGCGCGTGGAGCGCCCGGTGTTCTATATTTTTTCGGACGACCCCGCGTATGCAAAAGCGCACTACTGTCAGGAGAACATGCATGTTGTGGACTGGAATACAGGCAGGGAGAGCATGCAGGATATGGCGCTGATGCGTCACTGCCGTCACAATATCTGTGCGAACAGTACCTTTAGCATCTGGGGCGCGCGGCTCAACGGGCACCCGGACAAGATTATGATACGCCCATTGCATCATGACAATTATGAGACGCTGGACGCACAGACGGCCTGTGCATACTGGCAGGGCTGGGTGTTGATGGACGCGGACGGAAACGTGTGCGAAATGTAATGGATGGAGATAATATGAATAGAAATGAGGATTTGATATCGATCATCGTCCCGGTATACAATGTTGAGGCATATCTGGACAGATGTATGCACTCGATTTTGACGCAGACCCATCAAAATCTGGAAGTCATACTGGTCGATGACGGCTCGACCGATGCATCATCAGCAAAATGTGACGCATACGCGGAAAAGGACAGCCGCGTCAAAGTCCTGCACAAGCCAAACGGCGGGCTGTCGGATGCGAGAAATGCGGGGCTTATGCTGGCGGAGGGCGCCTACATCGGCTATGTGGACAGCGATGACTGGATTGAGCCGGACATGTATGCATCCATGTACAGGGCATGTGTGGATAATCATGCACAGCTTGCGGTGTGCAGGTATTTTCAGGAGTACAAGGATAGGACTGAGGCGGGCGGGAATGGCAGTGTGGTGCCCTTAACCAGAGAGGAGCTGCTCAAGATCTACATCAGCGGGCACGAGGACTATATTATCTACAACTCGGTGTGGAGCAAGCTTTTTCAGAGAGAACTCATCGAAGGGATGCTGTTTCCCAAAGGGAGAAACTCGGAGGATATCATGTACACGACGCGCGCTTTCTGCCGTCTGGAGCGGGCGGTGTATCTTGACAGATGTCTGTATCACTATGTGCTCGACCGGGTGGGCAGCATCATGAACGCGTCGCGCGCGGAGCGGATGTTCGGCGATGAGCTGCCTTTTTGGCGCGAACACATCGCTTGTATTCGGGAAATGGTTTCACCCCGGATGGCGGACCTTGCGGCATACGCTTTTCAGAGACGGCTTTTATTTTATTACATGGATGCCAGAAACAGCAATCATAGAGAGACGGCATCGAGGCTTGTGACAGAGATCAAGGCGGATAAAGACGAGATGGACAGGATTTATGCCAGCGGGATTGTCGCGCGCGGGGACAGGCTGCGCAGAAGACTGTTTTTGTTTTCGCCCGGCTTGTATGCGCTGGCGGTACAGCTCTACGAGAAGCTCGTGATTCCACTGAGACAATAAGGAGCGGCTATGCTTTTTAATTCGTATATATTTGTTTTTATGTTTTTTCCGCTGGTGGTGCTTGGCTATTATGGACTGCACCGTCTGGGATGGAAGTCGGCGGCGCTTGGATATCTGACCCTGATGTCTATGGTATTTTATGGATACAACAGTTTTGAATATCTCATTATGTTGATTGTGAGCATTCTGGTGAATTATCTGCTGGTCAGACTCATGGATAAGACTGGCGGTGTGTGGCGGCGGTCTTGTCTGCTCGTAGGATTGCTCTATAATCTAGGGATACTGTTTTATTTTAAGTATTATGACTTTTTTATAGAGAATGTCAATGCAGTGCTGGATACAGACTATCATTTTTTGCGGCTTGCGCTTCCCCTGGGCATCAGTTTCTATACGTTTCAGCAGATTTCGTATGTCATTGATTCCTACAGGGGTGACTGCGCGCGCTACAGTTTTTTGGAGTATGCCGCGTATGTGTCCTTTTTTCCGCAGCTCATCGCGGGACCTATTGTGTACCATGATGAACTGATACCGCAGCTTCGGGCGCAGGAGAACCATCACATACAATATGAAAATCTAAATAGAGGGCTTTATGCCTTTGCGCTGGGCATGGCAAAGAAGGTGCTGGTGGCGGACACCCTGTCTAAGGTGGTGACAGCCGGGTATGCCAACGTGGAAGCGCTCAACAGCGTGAGCACAATCCTGGTGATGGTGAGCTACGCACTTCAGATATATTTTGATTTCAGCGGATACTGCGACATGGCATACGGAATTGGCTATATGTTTAATGTAGTGCTGCCTATTAATTTCAATTCTCCTTATAAGGCGGCATCGATTCGGGAGTTTTGGGACAGATGGCACATGACGCTGACGCGCTTTTTCACGAAATACGTCTACATCCCGCTTGGCGGCAGCAGAAAAGGAGCGGTGCGGACGTATGTCAATGTCATGATCGTGTTTTTGGTGAGCGGGATTTGGCATGGGGCGAACTGGACGTTTATCCTGTGGGGCGTGGTAAATGGGCTTGGCAATCTCTTTGACCGTCTCTTTGACCGGCTGCTTAGGCGGATTCCACATTTGCTCAGGGTGTTTTTGACCTTTTGCTTTTGCAGCGTCGCATGGAGTATGTTTCGTGCGTCGTCCCTGGAGCAGGGATTTTTGATGATAAAAAATTTGGGGGTCATGGGAGACGGTAAAGTGAATGCAGCGCTTGCGGAGGTCTTTGACAAGCTGCTGGAGGTAAAGCTGCTTGGCTGGATTGGATTTGACCCGCTGATACAGGCTTGTCCGTGGCTGCCGCCTGCCGCTTTTGCCGCAGCGCTGGTGTGCGCGTGTCTGTTGATGCGCAACACGCAGGAGAAAGTGGCGGATGGCAGATACAACATTCGGCGCATCGCGACGACGGTGGGACTCCTGATCTGGAGTATCTTGTCGCTGTCGGAAGTGAGTGAGTTTTTGTATTTTAATTTTTGATACTGACATGATAGATAAAGGAAGGGAGGCGGCAAATGGAATCGGGAGCGAAGAAGTGGTTTATTGCCTGCATGGCTGTATTGCTGGGGAGTATCTTGCTGATGGTGCTTGTGTTCTGGATATTTGACCCTTATTTTCATTATCACAAGCCGTTTTCCTTCGTCTCATACCGCCTGTATGATGAGCGGTACATCAATGACGGAATCTCGAGACATTTTGACTATGATGCCATCATTACAGGGACATCGATGGCACAGAATTTCAAGACAAGCGAGGCGGATGCGCTGTTTGGCGTCCAGTCTGTGAAGGAGACCTTTTCCGGGGCGGGATACAAAGAGCTGTCAGAAAATCTTGACAGGGCATTGAAGCGCAGACCGGAGTTAAAGACGGTAATCTGGACGATGGATGCGAATGCCATCCTGCGCGATAAGGACTACACAGAGTACGAGGGGTATCCCACATATCTCTATGATGACAATCCTCTGAATGATGTGCAATATGTGTTTAACAAAAATGTGTGGTATCACGGCGTGCTGGTCAATCTGTTGCGCACGATCGCCGGGATGCCGAGCACGACCTTTGACGAATACTCCTCGTGGGAGAAGGCGACCGGATACGAGCATGTGATGGCAAATTATGACCGCTGGGAGGACCCTGCGCAGGAGGCGCCGGGACTGACGCAGGCGGATGTGGAGATGGTGACAGGGAATATCCAGCAGAATTTTGTGGATTTAGTCCAAAAATATCCAGACACGACGTTTTATGTGTTCTATACGCCGTACAGCATTTGCTGGTGGGATTTTATGATTCGGGAGGGCATGATCAACTACTATTTTGAGGCAGAACTGATCGCTACTAAGATGCTTTTGCAGTGTCCGAACGTAAAGCTCTATAATTTTCATGACAAATATGATATAATAACAAATCTGGACAACTATAGGGACAAGGAGCACTATGCGTCGCATATCAATTCGATGATCCTTGAGTGGATTGCCGCGGGGGACGGTCTGGTGACGGTGGATAATTATATGGAACGCTTTGCGCAGGAGAAACAGTATTATTTACAGTATGACTATGAAAAACTCTTCCAGTAGAGCTGCACGAGTCTGGCAGCTTCATGGAGATAAGGAGGATTAAAATGGACATCATCAAGAAAATGCGCTATATTCTGGACAGGAAACAGAAAATCCACATTTGTTTTCTGGGCGTACTCATCTTTATCGGCGGTCTGCTGGAGACAGTAAGTGTCTCAGCTGTGCTGCCGATCGTGTATGTCATTATCAGTCCAGAGCAGGCACAGGAAAATAAATATATTCGGATGGCGATGGGGATGTTCGGCATTGATCGTATTGACAGCTTTATCGTGCCGCTTCTGGGGATTCTGATCGTCATGTATATCCTCAAAAATGCGTTTCTGCTCTTTTTGGCGAGTGAGCAAAACCGGTTTATTGCATTCAACCGCAATAAATTGATCAGTCAGGTGCTTCGGGAATTTCTGAACAGACCCTATGAATTTTATCTCGACGCGGATATTCCGACGGTTTTTCGACTGACAGACAGCGATATTCCCAATGTGTTTCAAATTCTGATGTCAATGATCTCTCTTGTCTCGGAGGCGATTGTGTTTGCACTGCTGTGCATTGTGATGGTGGTGACTGACTGGAAGCTGCTGTTATTTCTGATTGTGGTGTTTGGGGTGCTCTCCTTTGTCATGGTCAAGCTGTTAAAACCACAATTGTCCAGGCTGGGAGAAAAGAATCAGTCCATTCAATCGCGTATTGCAAAGTGGCGGATACAGGCAATCTATGGCATTAAGGATGTGAAGGTGCTCCACAGAGAGGCATTCTTTGCAGATAATTATGAGAGCAGCGGGAAGATTGGTGCAGGTTATGCCAGACGCCATGCCGTGCTGAACAATATGCCGCGGCTTTTGATCGAGGCGGTCTTTATGACGAGTATTTTAAGCTACATCATCTTCTATATTCAGATGGGGAATGATGCGTCCACACTGATTCCGATGCTCTCGGCGTTCGGTGTGGCGGCAATCCGCATGATGCCGAGTGTGAACCGCATTAACACCTACATGACGGACATCTCGTATTTCAGACCATGCCTGGACTATGTGTATGAAAATATGAATATCAATGAGATCAGCCGCAGGAACAATCAGACGTTAAAGCCTGCCGATGCGTCTAAGACGATGCAGTTATGCGATCAGATTGCACTCACAGACATCGTATATGCCTATCCAAATACGGACAAACTAATCTTTGACCACGCCAATATGGTGGTGCCATGCGGAAAATCTGTCGGTATCATGGGACCGTCAGGCGCGGGGAAATCAACGATTGTGGATATCTTATTAGGACTTTTGAAGGTCAGGGAGGGCAGTATTACCTGTGATGGTGACAATATCTTTGACAACTACCCGGCATGGCTTGCCCAGATTGGGTATATTCCGCAATCAATCTATCTGGTGGATGAACCAGTCAGAAATAATATTGCGTTTGGCATTGCGGACGAGGAGATTGACGACAGCCGCATATGGCAGGCGCTGGAGGAGGCACAGCTTGCAGACTTTATCAGAGGACTGCCGGAGGGGCTTGACACAGCGATCGGCGATCGGGGCGTGCGGATTTCCGGCGGGCAGCGCCAGCGCCTTGGCATCGCGCGGGCACTCTATCACAATCCAGAGATTTTGGTGTTTGACGAGGCGACTTCCGCGCTAGACAATGAGACGGAGGCAGCAGTCATGGAGGCGATCAACAGCTTTCACGGCAGGAAGACGATGGTCATCATCGCACACCGTCTCAATACGATCGAGAAGTGCGATATCATCTATAGGGTAGATGAAGGGAAGATACAGGAGACAACATTATAGACTGAGAGAGGGAAATTGAAGGCGTAGGGCAAAGGAAAAGGGAATGGATTATGGCATCGACGAATTGTGCGGAAAGGGATACTGTGATCGCAACAGAATTATTAAAGGGGCAGGGGCTGGGCAATCAATTGTTCTGCTATGTGACAACGAGAGCGCTGGCCTATGACAAGGGCTGTGATTTTGCTATACTGAACAGGGAAATTCTGGACTGTATGTACTTTATGGAGCTGGATTGTGGACGGGTGCTTGAGAGGGCGTACTTTGGAGAAGTCTATCATGAGCGGGAGGACAGAATTTATATTGGCAATTCGCGGCATGATATCGAGCATGGCTGTTATATTACTGGAGCAGACAAAAACTTATGCGCGCTCAACCAGACAACACTCTTATATGGAAATATGCAGGATGAGTCCTACTTTGGAAAATACAAAGAGGAAATCAAGGCGTGGCTTAAAGTCAAACCGCAGTATGACTGTATGGAGTACTCACGCGAAAACCTCTGCATCATCAATATCAGGGGCGGTGAGTATACGAGCAATCCAGAACTGTTTCTCAGGAGGCGCTATTGGCTGGATGCGATGGAGATCATGCGGCGGCAGCGCTCCGACATGCAGTTTATGGTAGTCACGGACGATTTGGCGGCGGCTAAAAGGATTCTGCCGGAGGTGGAGGCGTATCATTTTGATCTGGCGGGCGACTACACGGTGATCAAGAATGCGCACTATCTGATTTTGTCCAATTCCACCTTTGCGTT
This sequence comes from uncultured Lachnospiraceae bacterium, assembly GCA_910586405.1. Lineage (GTDB taxonomy): Bacteria > Bacillota > Clostridia > Lachnospirales > Lachnospiraceae > COE1. Next base: position 6,696 of record CAJUII010000002.1, on the reverse strand, counting down.
TTTTCCGGCGTTCACAAGCGAGACGGTCAGGTTGATCATCGCGCCGAAGTATTGGGCCAGACACAATGTATCGGATGGTTACTGGGCGTCAGAACAAAACATCTATTCGAATTATCGTTACCTCGACAGAAAAGGAGCTCTTTTTACAGCCAAAGAATGCAGGGAAGAGCTTGACAAATACAGGCAAAAGTCGCCATACTATAAAAGAATTGGCAAGCGGCTGGAAGGCATGGCGCTCATGACAGCGTACATCAGGAGCAGGAGTTTGATCTATGGGGACTTGCTTGTGCGGGCTGTTCGGTCATTAAAGCGCAGATTAAAAAGAGGCGGTTATGATAAAGAACAGCTTTAGAATATAAAATATGAAAGTATGAAATGCGAAAGGAGCAGGAGCGTGGCTATGAACAGCAGGACTGGAAAATTAAAGCTGCCGCAGGTGACACTTGTCGCGATGACAAGCGTGAATGTCAAAGCGACCATCAAGGCGATGCAGTATAGTATGCGCGGGATTGACTTTGGCGATGCCGTTCTGATCACGCATCGGAAGCCCTTTTTGCTGCCAAAGACGATACGTTACAGCCATACGGAAAAGTTAAAGGATATTGATGCCTTTAATTACAAGATGGTCTATGAGCTGGGATCGCATATTCACACAGATTTTGCACTGATTGTCCACGCAGATGGATTTGTTGTACATCCTGAGATGTGGCGGGACGAATTTCTCGACTATGATTATATCGGTGCACCGTGGCCGCTGCCGCCAGAGGGCGATTCGACGACGTACCGCGATAGAGACGGCAGAATCTGCCGTGTGGGAAACAGTGCAGGGATTCGCAGCAAACGCCTGATGGATTTTCCAAGGAAGGCGGGAGTCCCCTGGGAAGGTGAGTATGCATATGGGCGGATGTGGTACTATGAGGATGGTTTTATCTGCTGTAAGATACGGCATTTACTGGAAGCGGAAGGGATGCGCATTGCGCCGCTGTCCGTTGCCAAGTACTACAGCCACGAGAAGATGATACCAGAGGTACAGGGAATCACACCGTTTGCCTTCCACAAGTGGGAGGGAACGAATGCGCAGTATCCCAATTTTATCAGGGAGTCTTTGATTCGCCGGATCAAGAGAGCGGTCAGAGAGCGCTTTTGACAGTTTTTAGATACTTCATTTAGAAAGGCATGGTTGATAGTGAATAAAGATACTGCAGAAAAGATAAAATGTTTTATAGAAGAACGCAGAGGATATAGTTATTTTATCCTGTTTCAAATTTTGGTCTTGATTTTTTTGATGGCGGGACTGTTTGGAAAGTCTGTGACAATGGAGCTTGACGCACAGAATCTCACGATTCGGGATGAGAAGGTCGTTGTCAATGACGATCATTCGTTTTATATCTCAGGATGGGAGGATGTGGATTCCTATGGACGCTGGGTTGCAGGCACAGAGCTTTTTGACCTGAAAGAAGGCATGTATGAGGTGTCTGTCGATTATGAGTCACTTTTGTACAACACGGAGGTTGGCGGCAACTGTGAGGACAAAACGGGAACCCTACAGATTCTGCGGACCAGGAAGACGGAGGATAAGCTCTGCTACAACGAACTTCATTTTCAGGATGGACATACGCGCCAGCGCACCCGCCTGTGGATTCGCAATATCGGCGGAGAGCATGGATTACAGTTGATGGTGAACTTTTACGGTGTGGGAGAGCTGCGCGTTGATAAGATTCTGATCAGGGAGCTTACTGCGTGGCGCTTTATGAAGCTCCTTGCATGGTTTGTGTTGTTTCTACTGATCGATTCGGTATATATTTACTTTTTTGTCAGTTCCAAGGCAGCCAACAAACCAGCGGTGGCAATTCTTATTTTCGCGATGGTTTCTGCAAGTCTGCCGCTCATGACGGACTCTTTGTTCTGGGGACACGACCTTGATTTTCATTTAAACAGGATCATTGCGCTCGCAAACGGGCTGGAGTCCGGGCATCTCTTTGTGCCGATACAGACAGAGGTGTTAAACGGCTATGGCTACGCCTCGCCGCTGTTTTACAGTCAGTTGTTCCTGTATATTCCGGCAATCCTTTACAATCTGGCAGTTCCGGCACAAGTGTGCTATCAGATTTATGCGATTCTTGTGAACATTGTCACCTGTCTGATCGCGTATTTCAGCTTTAAGGGACTTGTGAGGGACAATAAGATTGCGGCGGCAGGGGCGTTGATCTATCTGTTGTCGTCATACCGCATCACAAATCTGTATGTCAGAGCAGCGGTCGGAGAATATACGGCAATGGCATTTTATCCGCTCATCATATATGGATTTGTGCGCGTGTATACTATGGACGCAAAGAAGCTTGGAATCAGCGTGTATCTTCCGATTGTCATAGGACTGAGCGGATTGATCGAGAGTCATGTGCTCTCGTGTGAACTGGCAGCGATGTTTATCGCAGTCGTATGTCTGGTGAATTACCGCAAAACATTTGAATTAAAGCGTTTTGTCACGCTCGTCAAAGCGGCAGTGCTCACCCTGTGCGTCAATATGGCTTTTATCCTGCCGTTTATAGAATCGATGCAGATGGATATCCGGGTCAACAACGATCCAGTCAATCAAATTCAGGTACAGGGAACCTATTTGCAGCAGGTATTCAGTGCATTTCAGGTATCCTTTGGCGACAGCCGCATTGGCATGAATTCCGAGATGCCGCTGTCTCTTGGGATGTCGCTTATCATGGGTGTTATCATCTTTGCCGCCTGCTGTAGTATGCAGAATGAGTGGCGGACGAGGAAGAGCAGTACCGTCAAAGTCGGTGTGCTGTGCACGGTGTTCACCGTTGTGTGCGTGGTCTTGTCACTGCGTGTTTTTCCGTGGGACAGCCTTGAAAATATCAGCAAACTGCTCGCAAAGGTGCTATGCATAGTACAGTTTCCATGGCGGTATCTGTCCATGGCAACGGTGTTTGCGGCAGTGGTGACGGTGATTGGACTCTATGTCGTCAAGGAAATCAGGAGTGCGCGGACCATGCAGTTTCTAGGCGGATTGCTTTGTCTGATCGCAGTGCTTACAAACAGCTTCTACATGGCTGAATTTACGAACGGAATCGGCATTGAGCGCGTATATGGCGATGCCGATGTAGACAAGGCGGTCAGCAGTGGTGAGTACATTCTCAGCGATACCATAGAGGGGAATCTGCGCTGGCGCAAAATTAACGCAGATGCCGATTTTGTCACAGTGTCTGACTATCAGTACGAGGGCGGTGTCACGACCTTTGACTGTGTGAACACCGCCGATACGGAGATGGCGGTGGAGATTCCGCTCATGAATTATGACAATTATCACGCCTACGACACTGTGACAGGCGAGAGGCTCGGCATCATGAACGGGACAGACAACCGGGTGAGTCTCGCTGTTCCGGCAGGATTTAACAGCAGCATCAAAGTGGTGTATCAGTTTCCTCTGCTGTGGAAATTGTCCTATGTGGTATCAGCGCTCTCTGTGATCCTGATTGTGGTGGTTGTCATACTTGATAAAAGGAAGAGGAGAAATGCCGATGATCTATGACTGCTTTCAATTTTTTAATGAGCTGGATATCCTAAAAATCCGGTTGAATGTTCTCAGTCCAGTGGTGGACCGATTTGTGATCAGCGAGGCGACAGAGACCTTTTCCGGCCTGAAAAAACCGTTGTATTATGAAGAAAATAAAGCGATGTTTGCCGAGTTTGAGGATAAGATCATCCATGTGGTTGTGGACGATACCCCCGAAGGCGGCACGCACGAGCGGGACACATTCCAGAAAAATGCAGTGACAAGAGGGCTTGCGGACTGTACGGACGAGGATATCATCATTTTCAGCGATCTTGACGAGATTCCGAATCCCGACAAAATACAGGAAATTCTGCGGGATTTTCAGGAGGACAAAATCTATCATTTCGCGCAGCGGCTCTTTTACTGTTATCTAAATATGGAGGAGGTGTCGGGCAGTCTGTTGTCCTATGCGGGAGAATTTGACGGTGTGGCGCGCAAGAAATGGATTGGCACGAAGATGCTAAGTTATAAGCTTTTGAGGGAGCAGAATCTCTTGCTCGGCGAGCTGCGTTTTCCAGAGCGCAAGGAAATCGGCGTCCGCGTGGAGGACGGCGGCTGGCATTTTGGCTATATGGGCGGTCATGGACAGAAGGATATCAAGAAGCGTGTGCAGGAAAAGGTCGTGTCGGCGGCGCATCAGGAATACAATTCGAGACATGTGTTATCGAATGTGACGGACCGAATCAAGGACGGCAAAGACCTTTTTGGCAGGAACGCGCAGTTTGTCCGGTGCGAGATTGACGAGAGCTTCCCGCAGTATATCAGAGAGCACCAAAAGGAGCTGGACTTTTTGATCATGCATGAGGAGAAGGGGGCACATAAGCTGTTTCGCAGGGCAAAAGTAACGATAAAAAGCATCTGCTATACGATTCTTGTCAACATTAAGCGGACAGGAAGAAGGATTCTTGGCAAAGGGAAATAAGGGGGGAGTGGCATGGGACGGCCAACGGTTTCGATCTGTGTTCCCTGTTACAACAATGCGGGCGAGGTAGAGCGTCTGTTACAGTCCATCTACCAGCAGGACTACACGGACTTTGAGGTTAATATATCGGATGACTCGACAGACAATGCCACAGAGATTCTGGTGCGCGAGCGTTATCCTCTAGTGAAATATCAGCACAACGCGCAGCCGTACGGGCATATCTTCAACTGGAATGCCGCAATTAAGATGGCGCATGGCGTGTACATCAAGATTATGTTCAGCGATGATTGGTTTACGGATAAGGCAAGCCTTGGCGCGTTTGCGGCGATGCTTGACGACAATCCCGATGCCGTGCTCGCGTTTTCCGGCAGCAGGCAGGTGATGCTGGACGGACCAGACAGTGATGCGCTGCATCACGTGACGGCGGCGCACCGAAGCGCTTTTTATGACCGCTTTGCTGACGAGGCGTTTATTGCGCAGCTGCGCAGGGACTACCGCCATCTTTTTCTCGGAAACCAGATTGGCGCGCCGAGCGCTGTCATCTATCGCAGGGGCAGTGCGCTGACGCTCTTTGACGAGAGGAGCAACTGGGCGTCCGATCTGTTTTTGTATTTTAATTTATTGGAAAAAAGTCCCATTTTCGCCTATTCCAAGCAGCCGTTAGTCTCAATCGGCGTACATGAGAACCAGTATACGGAGAGTTTTGCGGAGAAGGACGAGCGCATCTACAACGATTATAAGTATATGTACACGAAGTATAATCTGAGGGAGAGCAGGGCGTGCAAGGAGTATTTTGCAGAACAGTTTTTGATCAAATATCACAAGGGGATTCGGGAGGCGATGCAGCTTGGCATCGGGGGAGGGCTCTTTGTCAGAAAACTGTCGCATGAGTTTGCGGCGACGCTTCAAAGCGTGGTCGAGAGCCGGTTCAAAAAAGGGCACACAGAAAATATGAAAAAATAAGGATAGAAGGGATTTACGATTGATGGAGGAACGTGCAAAAAAGGCAGGTGAATGCTGCTTCTTTGCAGCGGTGCTGATCGAGCTGCTGCTTGTTATCATTGATAAAAGTGCATATATCAATCCCTATGAAGGACAACTCTTTCGCCTGACGTTCGTGCTGTTTGCCGGAAAAATACTGACGACAAAGTATTCGCGGAACGAACTGCTGCTGCTCGGTGCGGTGGGGCTGGTGGCTGCTGTGTCCTATCTTGTCAATACCAAGGATGAGGCAGTGCGGGCGATCGCGCTGGTCGCAGCGTGCAAGGACATTGACCTTCGACGACTCCTAAAGGTCGTGCTTGGCGTCACACTGGCAGGGACTGTATGCTTGTTTCTGCTGTCCGTCACAGGTATCTATGGCGCAGTGGCTGTCACTGCGGATTTTGGCAGGGGATCTGGACCGCTGGACCCGTATGTTGAGACGCGCTACTGCTTTGGGATGGGACACCCCAATGCGTTTCAGGGAATGCTGTTTATGATGAGTACACTGCTCTTGTATCTCTATGCAGAGCGCATGAAGCTGTGGCATTTTCTGGCGGTGGGGCTTACGGGTTTTGTGTTCTACCTGTTTACAGATTCAAACACAGGGTTTATCGTGTTGTCAGCGGCGGTGGCAGGTGTCATGTTGATGAAGTATAGCAGGGCGGTCCGCGAGAGCAGGATGACGTATCTGTTGGCAGCCCTGTTGTTTGCAGCGTTGGTGGTGTTTTCTGCCTACGGCTCGCACACGGGGAGAGACACCCCTGTTATGTATCAGATTGACAGAGTGCTCAACGGACGGTTCCAGTATGCAAACATTTATGAGGCGGCGCGTGTCGAGAATTGGCATCTTTTTGGGGCAGCCGCCAATGAAGCGTATTTTGACCAGGGATTTATCCGGCTGTTTTACTGGTATGGCATTGTGCCAGCCGCGGTATATCTGCTGGCAAATCTGTACTTAATCTGGCAGTCTTATCAGAAGAAGGACTACAGTCTCTGCGTGATTGTGACAGCGTATGCTGTATTTTCGATGATGGAGGCACATCTGGTATCGATTTACCTGCTGCGTAATTATTTGCTGTTGTGGCTGGGATACTATTGGTATCAGCCCTTTCGGGAGCGGGAGGAGACAGAGGGGTATCTCTGGCAGCCTCGCAGGATTATGGGGCTATAGTGTGAAATATAAAATTTCACCATCCTGATTTGTACGCCTGCTGAAGCAGGC
>CAJUII010000001.1:38432-110413 GCA_910586405.1 uncultured Lachnospiraceae bacterium | reverse complement strand
TCAGAATCCACTACTTTCAATTCCTTATCCTCATAATCAGGATGCTGAAAGGAAATTACATCCGTATTACGCCTTGCAGCTTCAGAGATGGAATCCTCACACTTCTGGCTTTCTGTATCCCAAAATGGAGGACTTGTTGTCAGCATCGATAAATCTCTCTTCCATTTTCTAAGCACATCCCTATATTCTGGCAGAATATTCCCTTTGCTGTTTTGCAGGTCCATCAAGGACAGTTCGTTTGTGACAGTTCTGGCATACAGAGAACTATGCTTATATAATATTAAATTCCTCTCCTTTAGTATTTTCATGTTTCTGCTCATTTCTGGTAACGTTTTAAAAAATGCTTCCAAAGAATCAAACTGCCCATCAAGCGATTTCTCGTTTAGTAATATTTCCATTCTTCACCTACAATCCCAGCAATTCATCCAGATCGTCATCAAACTGGTCAAACATTCCATATGGATGTTTTTCTTCTGCACCTTCGTCATTCAGGCGGATTCGCTCTACCCTTGTCTGCATTGTATCGTCCAACTCAAAAAAATAAGCTGCTGCCTTTTCCTTGTCCAAGGTATTCCTCTTGATACATTTTCTCATTCCATTATAAATGTGATCACTGTGTGTCTCCACAATAACCTGTAATCCCCTATTTGCTAAAAATGCAAGAAATTCCATAAAACGCGACTGTGCTCTTGGATGAAGGTGAATTTCAGGATTCTCGATAATCAAAATGTCCTCCTGTTTACATGCCAATGCAGCAATCACCAAAATTGACATATATGTCACTCCTGTTCCGACATTTTTTCCTCTGTAATATCGGTTGTTCTTTGCATTTGAATACGTGACTACCACCTGATCTACATCCTGCACAATATTTGTCTGCACATTAAATCCCATTAGATATTCCAGCCAGTAATTTACTTGATTGTTGAGACTTTGACCTACCTCTTCCGGCTTATAGGCAAATTCCTCCGCAGGTATAGATTCCTGTCCATATAATGCGAGATAAGAATATGCATATTCACCGCGCTCTCCAATTATCCTTTCCTGCTGTGTATTTAATTCATATGTGCGCATAATCCCTACTCGTTCCACAGGCAAGTAGACAATCTTATTTCTTTGAATAAAATCAATCAGACTAAATCCTGATGGCTGTTGTAAGTCCACGCCTACTCCGTTCTCCTTCTGCGTCAGAGTCACCTTCACTGTCCTTGTTTTTTCATGTCTTCGCAAATCCAACTCAAAATAAATTTCCCGATTGCCCTTAATGCTATTTCTGATATCCATAAACCGCCCAATGTCAGGTTTCCTTTGCTGTTCATATTGATAATGTGCTTGCGTGACGTACATCACAGCCTGAATGACAGAGGATTTTCCTGCCGAGTTGACCCCCGCCAGCAATGTAAAATTAGATAATTCCAATTCACTTCTGTCAATACTTTTATACCCATCTACTAATATTCTACTTAACATTCAATAACTCCTTATATTTTTGAGTGACTACCCTAAACCGTTCCTCAACATGGAACGCACTGTCAACATTATAAGTCAGTGCCTCCAGAAAAACACTGTCCTCCAATATTTCTTCTACCGCCTTTACGATATCAGATGGTGCAAAGTCTTTTTTATCGTTCAACACCAGCCCCATAAAATAAAAAAGACTTTCAAACAAGGTCATACTAACAGGTCTCCTCTTTGTATTCTCCGTCGGAATACGAAATGCGTCCTCTCCCAAAATATCATACGCCACTTTCATTTCCGCACGAAATACTTTTGAGATGTCCTCAATTTCCTGTTCACTCATTCTATTTAACTGCTCCATTACATAACCGAGAAATTCTTCGATATCACTTCGATATCTTACAGGTTTTCCTTCACGATCTGTAAGTTTTCCTTCTTTCCAAATCCAAAAACCAATCGCTCTCAATATAATATATCTATCTTTCATGTGAATAGGGCTTATTGAATTTCCTGTTGCGCATTGGAACTCCTCACTCGCTGCCAAAGCAGATAGTAATTTGGTAGACTTCCCCTGATATAACGCATTGCGCATTTCCTGATTATTTAATGGTGTTCCGCCTCTGTTTACTCTGTCAAAAATATCAAACCGAACTCTGTCAGGCGTTGGATATTTTATGATCTGTATAACCAACTGAAAATCTTCAATATCCGTCGCAAACTTACGTTTGGTTTTATCTTTTTCAAAATCCATGAATCTACATCCGTTTAAATCTGGCAATATTTTTAAACCATTCAGCGAAAACTTATTTTCCATAAAATGAAAAAAAGTAGTCAGTCTCTGTCTGCCATCAACAATAACCAGATTCCCCTCCATTGTCTCAGCAAGATAGATCAACGGAAGTGGAATCCCCATAATGATAGATTCAATTAATTCAGACTTCTGCTTTTGTTTCCACACATAATTTCTTTGAAAATCTGGATCCAGACAAATCAATCCTCTGTCATACCTGCGCTTTAATTCAAAGATGGAAAACTGAACCCTGTCAATTTTTATTTTGGAAGCTGGATAAATACATTGGACTTTATTCTCATTTTCACTGTCATATCTTATTGTGCCAGCATCCTCCACCCCATCATTCTGCGTCAATTCCTGAACATATTCTTCCATACAATGCCTCTTTCCATATCAACCTCACATTTGTCATTCCCATTTTATCATTGATCAGTTCTTTGTACAACTATGAAATCTCGGAAAGTTTTCAATTGTAAAGGGCAGACTCCATTCAAAAGAGTCTGCCCTTGTATTGCTATTAATTTTTAGTCAAAATCAAACTTCGTAAACCGCTTCGCTCTGTCGAGGTAGCGGAAACGCACCATCTCGTTTTTCTCAAGAACATCTGCTTCTGTTCCTCTGTACTGGCAGCGGATACAGCTGTAGATGCCTGTATCTTTATTGTAAAACATGTCGATGTCGAGGTCTCGCATAAAGCAGGATGGACATCTGTAATTTAATTTGCCTTTTCCAAGTTGAGCCATGTTGCAAATACCTCCTTATCAGAAATTGTCTTTTTGTAGCCGAGCTTGAACATCGGTGAAAATGCATATCCCTCCTCGATATAGCCAAGCGCCTTATCCGAAGCAGTGAGGGAGACTTTTGTCTCGATTGCAGGAATCACCGCACTCACTGCGCTCGCACCGTCAAGCTTCGCATCGCGGCATCTGTATTCATAGTTGATGGTCTCTCCGCCTGCACCCTCACATGCAAGTGTGATGCCAGTCATGTCCTCAGGATACTCTGTCGTGCCATAGCATGCTGTAATATACTCGTCAAGCGTAATCTCCGCGGACGGGTCGCTGATTTCAAGAATATTCCGCTCAATCTTGATGTTGGAAGCGCCTTCCTCAAAGTATTCCTTGGTCTGAAGCTTCACGGTCACGCCGTTGAATTTGATTTCAACTGGATCCAGTGTCAGAATGCGCGTCTTTTTGCCGTCAATCACTTCCTCGGAGAAGTGGCTGTGTGTCGGGCAGAGGCAGAGATCTACTTCCTCGCCCTTGTATGAGAGCTTCGCACTTCTCACGGTGCCTGCCCCTGCATAGTGCGTGAAGTACCCTGCGCGGTATTTCTCCTGAATTAAGAATGGATAGGAGGCATCCTGTACATGCGGTGTGCCGATGCCGACAGGCCAGTTTAATTTTGCCACATAGGGACGAAGGTCCACAATGGCGCCGCCCTGATCCATGTTGACGCAGGCTCTCATATACGGGTCGCAGTACCAGAATAACTGCTTGTCTGAGCCGTAGAGGATATCCCGCCAAGGCGCACACTCCGGCTCGTTGTAGTTGCCGGCATTGACACCCTTCTTTTCTCTATAATAGTCAGCAAACTCTGCCATGGTCATGTCGATGAGCTTGCCCTCTTTCTTCAACTCGCCGTAATACTTGCAGCCGTCGCTGTATGATTTATACAAAAGCTCATACGGCTGCTCCCAGCGTCCCATCTTGTTCATCCAGCCTGGTCCGACAAACATCATGTTGTAGGAATAGCCGTTATTGTACTTTGCGAGGTCGCGGTACTGGTCAATCAAGTTATAGAGATACGGATATTCCCATGTCTTTGTGTCGTAAATCATGCCGCGGAGTACGTTCTGCGGATGGGTGCCGAAATTCGAACCATTTCCGTCATAGCAGGCAATCAGGTCTCTTGACAGATGCGGAATTGCCACGATGCCAGAGTCCTCTGCCGCGTTCGCCGCAGGTGCATGGGTATTTTGCTTGGAAGGAATCCACGGTGCCCAAGGACCGCCGTCAAACAGAGTGTACCATGAGTTGTTGCAAGTGTGGTATGCCTTTGGTCCTTCCTCCCAGCATGTCGCAACCGCACATTTCACAGTCGGATACTTCTCCTTGATGTAGTTTGTCAGCTCGGCATCCATGTAGTAAGAACCGGTTGACTCTGGATAAAAACCGAACTTATCATGGAATTTCTCGAAAACATCATTGACGATGGCTTTCTTGTCCTCCATTGAGAACATCCAGATGCAGAAGTCCTTTGTCTTGTACTTCTCGCGGAACTCCTCGCAGGGAAGTCCGAGCAGGGAGAGCGCAATCTCGTCGCCAAACTCCTCATGGTCATGCTTTGCAAGCTCCACTGCCTCATCATTGAAAAGTGACGCGTATGTCATTTGGATTGTCACCTTCAGACCATTCTCGTGCGCCAGCCTCTGCTGTGTTTTGAAAATATCGAGCGATTCAGTCAAGAGTGCCTTATCCCCGATATCCTCCTCCTTTCCCTGTCCTGTCACAGTCGCAGAATACTCTGGAACCATCTCTGGACGATGGATAATGTTTAATACAAATTTATCCACTTTTCATTCCTCCTTATTTGTTTTTCATATCCCTTTGAAATCAAAAGACGAGACGATTTTATTCGCAGATTCCTCTGAAATCAAAAGATAAGGTTAACTTGTTCACTGTATCCAGCAGATACTCCTTGTGCGTTCTTGAACCCCAGCTGTCGTCGCCGGATACACCCATCTGCTTTAGGTCAATCCTCGCCACCGTGTAGTAGACAGGCGGCAGTTCATAGACATGCATTGCGTTTTCAAGCTCATGCGGCGTGTATGGCAGTACATTCACACTCAAATCGTTTCCGGTGAAACAAACGCCGCGTCCTTTGTTGTCCGTGATGCTGACACTGCGCACGCCCGTATGATTTCCACACTCCTGCGGCACGAGATACTCTGCTAAATTTTCTGTTACTTTTTTATGATAAACACCAAGCTTCCCGCCCCTTTCGCGGTCGCAGTAGGTTTCTGCCGGTCCAAGTCCGTACCAAGTCACATTCTCCAAATCCGCATCGAATTTGAACAGCATACCAAACTCGGGAATGTCGGTGACGCCGTCTGGCGCTTGGTATTCCAGCGTCGTATTGATTTTGCCGTCCCCTGTCACCTTGTAGGCCACAAAGCATTCTGACACCGGCGTTGTCGGCAGTACATAACAATATTGAATTGTGACATCTGTGTCATTTTTGGTGATAACTGGCTCCTTTGTCTGCTGGTAAAGGCTTGCGGTCTTCCACTGTGCATACCGGAACGGCATCTGATTGCCGCAGTCGTTGTCTGTCGGCGCACGCCAGAAATTCGGTTTCGGTATGGCTTTGATCAGCTCCCTGCCTGCGTACACGTAGGACACCAGACCCTTTCCGCCCTTGTCAAACAACGCCTCAAAATGCATGCCGCGCACGCCGATATTGTAGGCGCCGTCGGCAATCTCAAACATTTGTGGTTCCAGTATTTGCTGTTCGGAAATATCGCTGCCATCACATACACCCTCGACGGTGTACACACCCTGTCCGAAGGCAACCTCATGCCCGCGCTCTGCCCAGATGGTGTCATCGGGCAGCACGAAGCTCACTGTCACGACATACTCACCGCCCCGCACCGCCTTCCACGGTTCCTCGCAGCTCCACGGTGTCATATAGCCAAATACGGGCAGTTGATACACCTTGGAGGAGAGCGGCGCCACGTCCGTGACAACCGTTGCTTTTGCAAGCTCCTCACCCTCTAACGCCAATGTGACAATGCACTGGTAACTCGAGGTATTGGTAAACAGATTCTTGTTGATGACTTCAAAGCTGTCGCCCTCCACGCGAACCTGTATATTTTGATAGTTAAATTTCACTTCCTGCATCTTGGGCGACGGTTTTCTGCTGCCGCCGTAGACAATGCCGTTTCCACTGAAATTATAATCGCATGGACGGTCGTCAAAGTCTCCGCCGTAGCCAAGTACTTCCTTTCCATACCGGTCCTTGTGGTAAAGCGACTGATCAATATAATCCCAGATAAAACCTCCCTGAAAAAGCGGCTCCTCATCTGTCAAATCCGTGTACTTGTGCATGGCGCCGCAGGAATTTCCCATCGCGTGCGTATACTCGCAGAGTATAAAGGGCTTGCTCCGATCCTTCTTCAAAAATTCTTTGATCGAAGCCACGCTGGAATACATCTGGCTCTCGATGTCGGAGATGGTATTGACACGCCTGTCATTGAACACCCCTTCATAGTGGACTAGCCGCGTGTCGTCAAGCTCGCGGAACTTCTGTGACATCGCGTAAATGACAGAACCGCCAAACGATTCATTTCCACATGACCAGATTAAGATGGAAGGATGATTCTTGTCCCGCTGGTACATCGAACAAACCCTGTCTAACAGAAGCGGCTCCCATTCTTTTTTGTCGCCCGGAAGCGCCGTTTCAATAGGCTTTTTCCCCCGGAGCACCTGATCCCATGCCCCATGTGTCTCCATGTTGCACTCGTCAATCAGGTACAATCCATATACATCACACAGCTCATACAATTTTGAATCATTTGGGTAATGACTGGTTCGGATTGCATTGATATTGTGCTGTTTCATGGTGATGATATCCTGCAGCATCTCCTCATAGTTCGGAACCCTTCCAAACCGTCCGCTAAATTCATGCCGGTTGACACCCTTAAACACAATGCGCTGTCCGTTGAGCTTCATGATGCCATTGTCCAATGCAAAGTGCCGGAACCCGACCTTTTGCGGAATGATTTCCACAATAGTTCCGTCCGCATCATACAGTGTAATCAGCAGCTCATACAGATTCGGCGACTCTGCACTCCAGAGCATCGGCGCGTCAACTGCCATGTGCACCGCCGGATTTTCGCCGTTTACAAGCGCTATTTCTGCCTCGGCGACTTCCGAGATGTCGGAGAGCGTCAGTTTTGCCCTGACAGAACCTGCTGCTTTTGTCGTTGTCACGTTCAGTGAAACCACCAAATCCGCAGTGGTGAAATCCGCATTCAGGTTTGTCTGAATCTTGACATCACTGACATGCGTGTCAGGTATCGCATACAGATAGACGCTTCGGAAGATGCCTGAGAACCGGAAGAAATCCTGATCCTCGCACCAGCTTCCGCTCGTCCATTTATAAACCTGAACGGCAAGCTTGTTTTCGCCTGCTTTCAATACATCTGTCAGCTCAAATTCTGACGGTGTAAAGCTGTCCTCGCTGTAGCCGATATAGCTGCCGTTACACCAGAGTGCGAAGCCGCTCTCGACGCCCTGAAAAGAGAGAAAGACCCGTTTCCCGACAAACTGTGCCGGTACTGAGAAATACTTGACATAGCTTGCTGTGGGATTGAATCGCGTTGGAATTTCGCCGGGTTCAATGACCTCATGTCCGTCCCACGGATACTGCACATTGACATACTGCGGCTTATCGTATCCCTCAAGCTGTATGTGCGCCGGTACATGAATGTCCGCCCAATTTCGGCAGTCTGTGTCGTTTTTGTAAAAGCCGTCCGGCGCTTCTGCCATATTTTTTGCATAGTGGAATTTCCAGACGCCATCCAGCGGTTTTTTCAGGCTCTGGATTTGCTGTACAAACTCGGCTTCGCTCACATAATACTTGTGGTCGGAGTGTGCCGCTATTCTATTCTCCTCATAAAACAGGGGATTTTTTATTTTATTCTGCATTTGAATGCCCTCTTATTTGAATCAGGAATGTATCAACCATACTTCCATTATATCACCCGCAACGATATTCTTGTTTTTAGAATCATCTTCGTTTCGTGCAAATTCGTTTTCCTTTATAATTCTGACAATTGCTCCTCTATATGTTGAATCCTCTTTACTTGTTCTGGCTTATAATATTCTGAATGTTTTTGCATATAGTCGATCTTTTCGTGAACCCATTTCTGATACAATTTTTTAATATGATCTTTTGCAGTCCTAAGCGGCGTCACAATGTCAAACTGTCTGTCCGCATGCCAAAAGAAAAACATGATAATCAAATATGACATACACCCCTCTGAATCTTCTTCCAGAAGGGAATCTGACCGCTCGACAATGATATTCACAGCCTCTTGTCCATACTTCTCAACAATCTTATTGAGCAGTTCTACGATATACTCATTCTGTGCAGGACTTGCCTCTGTATTTTCATTGAACATCTTCATCAAATCCGGTATCTGTCCAAGTCCCAATTTTCCATCATATTTCTCGCAAAAATCAAGAACTGCATAAATATCACTCTCATTTTTGGCTCTGTACAGATTTTGCAAATCTGCTGCATACCCTTCATCTACCATTGCCATCTCCTCCTTCTTACCACCCTTTCAAAGCAGAAATCTTGTATTCTAAAAGTTTCCCTTCGTGGTTATCAGGGCGTTTTTTCCATTGATAGGGCGACGTGCCAATGATGCGCCGGAAATTTCGATTGAATGTTGACGGAGTGATAAATCCGACTTTTTCCGCCACATCTTCCATGCTGATATCGGTTTTGTCAATCAGCTCACACGCTTTTTTGATACGGACAAAGTTCACATACTCGACCGGCGTCATGTTCATCTTCTCCTGAAAGACGCGTCTGAAATGGGTCTCGCTCATATGGCACTCGTTTGCGAGGTCTGCAATCTTAAAATTATTGGGATAATTTCTTTCTACGTACTCGATTGCGTTTTCCAGTTGCAAGCTGTTATTTTTTCCATAAGACTGCGCGACATCCCTTCCATTAAACCGTGCAATCTCGAACAATAATGAGTACGCCATCCCACCGACACACTCCCGGTAATACAGGCTTTTATTTTGAATCTCCTCAAATATGGCGCGAATCAGCGTCACAAGAATTGGATTCTCCTCCACCTTAATAAAGAATGCTCTGCTGTTGACTGCATCGATGATATTTCGAATCTCCTGCGCAGGTCTTCCCTGCTGTTTTAGGATATCCGCCGGGTTGAGATATAAGTACTCCCAAAAGGCAGTGACATCCGTGTCACTTTTCGTCACATGCAGAAAATTCGCCGGAATACAGGAGACCATGCCCGCTCCAAAGCGGTATTGGTTGTCCTCAATGACAAGGTCTCCGCTCCCATAATGACAGTACCCAATCTCGATCAGGTTATGAAAATGCAGGTTGTGTATATTTTCGCCATACACCTGTATCCACTTGTTCCCCATCAGCGCAAGAACCGCTTCCTCCTGCGGCACCTCATAGTACCGAAACTCCGCAGACCCTTTTTTCTTCTTAGACATAATCATCCCTCCAGAAAAATTCACGGAATCATTTATTTAGAAGAGTGTGGATTCTCTGATGACCAGCTCATAGCCAAGCAGTGTCTTTGCATCCACCTCTTCCCCCTGAATGTACCGCAGTAAAACCTTGCACGTCAGTGCGCCCAGCGCCCTGTCATCAAACACAAGAGACGTGACTGCCGGCTTTGCATTCTTCAGCAAAGTACTGTCATAAAATGATGCCACTTGAATCTGCTGCGGCACCGAAATCTCCTTCTCTGCCAAAACTTGCAGTACCACCGAACAGACGAAATCGTCCATACAGACGATGGCTCCCACACCTTCCCGAACCAACTTTTCCACCGCGGACTCTATTTTCACCACGCTGTCACAGTCCTCTATGCACAGCGCCAGATCTGGCTTTATGCCGGCTTCCTGAAATGCATCCTCGTATCCCAGTTTCCTGGTCCGGTTGACAACATAGTTCTTGCTGCCGCCAATCAACCCAATTCTGGTAATTCCACTGTGAAGCATATGGCTTACCAGCGCACTGCATCCCGCTCTGTGGTCATTGTCCACTTGTAGAATCTTAGCGTCCCGCGAAGTTCCCATCATCACAAAGGGAATGTTTTCTTTCTTTAACAGCGCTGCATTGGTATCCTTCACCAGGGAACGGCTGAGTATCACGCCATCCACCTTGTTATTCACAATCATGCGTTCTAGGTTGCCTGATTGACTGCCATTTACCGGAACAAGCATGACATCATAATCATTTACAGATGCCTCCTCACAAATCCCCTGCATACTATTCTGAAAGAAGGGCATATCCACAAGGTTACAGTCCCCGGGAATCACCAGCGCGATGTTGTATGTCTTTTTCTGAGCCAGTCCTTTTGCGATCACATTCGGCTTGTAGTCCTTCTCCTCGATATATGCCAGAACTCTCTGCCTAGTCTCCTCGCCAATGCGTCCCTTGCCCGAAATTGCACGCGACACAGTCGTCTTGGAGACATGGAGCGCCTCCGCCACATCAGCGATCGTAATCTTGTTGTCCCTCATCCTTACAGCCCATCAATAAACCGCTGGAATGCTGCCCTGCCAGCCTCATCTCTCTTATAAACGCCCGCGTGCTCTAACACTTTGCCAAACACAATGCCAACTTCTTTTTGTATGATATCCATCACTGTGTCCTTGGTCACATGGTCGTATTTTGGCAGAAATTCCTCCACCCAGTCTGCGTGTTTTTCGAGCACTTCGTTTTTGCGAAGGTCCTCTTTTGCAAGAATCGCTTCTGCTAACTGTTCTAACTCTGATTTGAGTCTTGACGGCAGCACTGCCAGTCCCATCACTTCGATTAAACCAATATTTTCCTTCTTGATATGATGAAGCTCTGCATGGGGATGATAGACACCGAGCGGATGCTCTTCGGTTGTAATATTGTTTCTTAGTACCAAGTCCAGCTCATAGTTCTCTCCACGCTTTCTGGCAATCGGCGTGATGGTGTTATGCGCTTCCCCGTCCGTATCGGCAAAGATAAATGCCGCCTCGTCCGTGTAGCCGCGCCATTTCGCAAGAATTACGTCCGCAAGCTCAATGATTCTGTTGTAATCCTTGTGTGAGAGCCGGATTACAGACATTGGCCACTTGACAATCCCTGCCGCAATATCCTCAAAGCCTTTCACTGTAAATTCCTTCTCGACTGGCGCCTTCGCCATCGCAAACTCATAATTACCACCCTGAAAATGGTCATGGCTTAATATCGATCCGCCCACAATCGGAAGGTCTGCATTGGAGCCCACAAAATAGTGCGGGAACTGCTCCACAAAGTGAAAAAGCTTCACATATGTATCATGCTCAATCTTCATCGGAATATGCTGACTGTTGAACACGATGCAGTGCTCATTGTAGTACACATACGGCGAATACTGAAATCCCCATTGATTTCCCTGAATTGTGACTGGAATGATTCTGTGATTCTGCCGTGCTGGATGATTTACCCGGCCGGCATAGCCCTCATTTTCCATGCAGAGCTGACACTTCGGATAACCGCTTTGCTTTGCATTTTTAGCCGCCGCAATCGCCTTGGGATCCTTCTCTGGCTTCGATAAATTGATGGTGATATCCATCTCGCCGTACTCGGTGTCCGCCTTCCACTTTCTGTCGCGCGCAATGCGGTAGCGCCTGATGTAATCTGTATTTTGGCTGAATGTATAATACCAGTCTGTCGCTGTCTTAGCGCCCTGTTCCTCATAGAGCTTCTGAAATTTGCTGATGACCTCTGACGGACGCGGAACCAGCAGGCTCATCACTTTCGTATCAAACAAATCCCGGTACACAATGCTGTCGTCGGGAAGGATTCCCTTCTCCGCTGCGTAGTCGAGCATCTGTTTGAGCAGCCCTTCCAAGTCAAAATCCGCTGCATTTGTGATCACCTCGGGATTTTGGGGCTCCTCATAGTCGTCTAGCCCAAACAGCTCCAAAAGTCTGTTGATGGTATAAATCTTGTCTGCTTCATCGAAAAGCCCTGCCGCAATACCATAGTTTACAAGCGTCGAAATGTTTTCTGTGATCATTGAAATCCCTCCTATATTTATTGACAGACTCTCGGAAGCTCGCTGCGTTATCCGAAACTCTGTTTATATTTTGTAATCTCTGATAATCTCCAGTGCTGGAAGTGCATTGCCGTCATAGTCAAACAATGCTTGATTTGCCCATTCATTGCCGCAAGGCCCTTTCTCCTTGATATAGGGGAGCGCCGCATCTGTCGCCCAGCCACTTCCTGCCACTGGCAGCCAGCCCGGCTCCCAGTAAAAGAAACCTCTGCCCTTTTGCGCCGGCACCTTCTCGACTACCTCCAAAAATGCTTTCAGAAAGTCACACTGCCCCTCTTTTGTCATGGCAAATGGCACTTTTTCGCACAACTCGGGGTTGGTCGCCATGCCCTTTCTCTGCTCCGGCGCAAGCTTCTCATACGCGGCGTAGTCCTCGGTGGTATGTCCCATTGAAACCTCTGCAATGACAAGCTCTTTTCCATAACGCACTGCGATATCGTTCATATTGTTCGACAAATCGTCCAGTGTGCCATGCCAGAACGGATAGTAAGAAAGTCCAATCACATCGAAATCCGCGCCGTTATTCACCTTGATATACTGGTCAAACCACTCCCTGTACAGTGCGTTGTTGCCGCCGTTGTCAAGGTGTATCATCACCTTTGCAGCAGGACAGACCTCCTTCACGGCGCTGACGCCTGCACTGGCAAAACGTGCAATATTTGCATAATTTGGAACCTGTCCCTCCGGCCAGAGCAGTCCATTTGACAGCTCATTGCCGACCTGCACCATATCTGGCACGATGTTCTCCTGCGCCAGACGCTTTAAGATTTCCTTGGTAAAATCATACACTGCCTGCTCGAGCTGATCCGCATTGTAGTCCGCCCACGCCTTCGGTTTGCGCTGCTTGCCGGGATCCGCCCAGAAATCACTGTAATGAAAATCCAGCAAAAAACCAAGTCCTGCCGCCTTCACACGCTTTGCCATGCGAAGCATCACCTCGTAGTCTGTATTGCCAGCGCCATAGGGTTTGCCGTCTGGAGATTTCGGATCATTCCAAATCCGCAGTCGGATATAATTCGTTCCATAATCCTTTAGGATTTGTATCAAATCCCCCTCTTTGCCGTGGTCATAAAACTTTGCACCGAGCTTTTCAATTTCATCCAACGATGAGATGTCCATTCCCTTAATATACTCCAACATATTTTTTCTCCATTCTTTTTATGATCTTTCCGCTAGTATTTCTTACAGTACCATTGCTTTTGCACACACTATTTTGCGCTTTTGCGCAACCGATTGCGCATCTTTATTTATCATATCAGCATAATGCCCATAAGTCAATACATTCAACCCTAATTTATCTATGAAAAATATGCAAATCTTTTTAGTACTTTTACACAATAAAAAAATGCTATGCAATCGCTGAATTTTTGCATAGCATTTTGATTCTTCTGTTTCTCTGTTGCCAACCTTAGACGCAGTTCGCGCTATCTGTTCATTTCCATCTGTGGACCGGTGGAATGATGGTTCTCTATAATGCTGTCAATCTCCTTTACATCAGACGACGGCAGATCACCCGGAATTGTATTCTTGACTGCTGCGGTGGCATTTCCGTATTCCATAGCTTTCGTGCAGTCCATATTGTGTGCAAGCAGTCCGTACAGCGCACCCGATATGTAGGCGTCGCCGCTTCCAATTCTGTCCACCACATCTATATTTTCATAGGCAGGCTCCTGGACAAAACAGTCATTGATCGCATCATAGATGCACGAACCAAACGAATGAACCTTTGGCGAATGCACAACGCGCTGTGTCGATGCCACAACACTGATCTTGTACTCCTCAGCGAAGCTCTTCATGATCTCCTGTACAGTCCCCTCTTTCTGAAAAGTCAGTCTGGCTGTGTCCTCCGAGCAGAAAAATACATCGACAAGCGGAAGAATCTGCTCAATACACACTCTCGCCTCGTCACCGGTCCACAGATTTCCCCTGAAATTCACGTCAAAAGAAATGAGTGTGCCGTTTTCCTTAAAGCGTTTCATCATCTCTATCGCAGTCTCTCTGGCCTTTTCCCCCAGCGCCAGCGTGATGCCCGTCGTGTGGAAGCAGCGCGCGGACGTAAACATTTCCTCCGGGAAATCATCAACGGATATCTCCGCAAATGCCGTATTCTTCCTGTCATATACGACATTAGGCTTCCTCGGATGCGCGCCGTATTCATAATAATATATTCCCAATCTGGCGTCCTTTGCAGTGTCATACACCAAATAATCATCGCTTACTCCGCAGAAGCGCACGCGGTTTTGGATATATCTGCCCAAGTCATTTGCAGGAACTCTTGATATCATTCCAGTGCGCAGTCCCAATAAGGAGGTTCCTGACACGACATTCAGCTCTGCACCGCCTGCCTGCTTCTGAAACACATCTCCTCTTGTAAGCCGCTCGTTCACGGGCGGCGACAGGCGCAGCAGAATCTCTCCCAATGCCAACAGATCAAATTCTCTTTTCTTGAATCTCTCCATACACAGCTCCTTAACTTTAAATCATTCTCCCTTATAACGTGCACTCTGTGCCTTGATCAGTTCCATGTCCTCAAAATAATCTATCCGCATAGCGTGTTTTACTTCCGACAATGTCTGCGCGGCAACTTCCCTTGCAGCCTCAGACCCCTTCCTGAGCACATTGTAAATCTCTGGAATATCTTTTTCAAATGCAGCACGCCGGTTTCTGATCGGTTCAAGCTCCTCCTGCATGATATTGTTCAAAAACTTCTTGACCTTCACATCACCGAGACCGCCTCTTGTGTAGTGTGCTTTCATCTCGTCAAGATTCGCGTAATCCGGGCAATACCGCTCAAAATGCTCATCGCGCGCAAACGCATCGAGATAGGTAAACACGGTATTCCCTTCAAGATGCCCCGGATCGCTCACTTGCAGATGAAGCGGATCTGTGTACATGCTCATGATCTTGGTGCGCACCTCATCTGCACTGTCTGCAAGATAAATACAGTTTCCAAGAGACTTGCTCATCTTTGCTTTACCGTCTGTACCAGGCAGCCGCTTACATGCCTCCGCCTCCGGCACAAGTGCCTTTGGCTCTACGAGCACAGGACTTTCCGGCGCATAGACTGCATTAAACTTGTGCACAATCTCCTTTGTCTGCTCAATCATGGGCAGCTGGTCCTCCCCTACAGGCACCACATTCGCCTTGCAGAAGGTGATATCTGCTGCCTGACTGATCGGATACGTAAAAAATCCCACTGGAATACTCGCCTCAAAGTTGCGAAGCTGTATCTCACTCTTGACGGTCGGATTGCGCTGTAATCTTGAGACTGTGACCAGATCCATATAGTAAAAAGTAAGCTCTGTCAGCTCTGAAATCTGTGATTGTATGAAAAGAGTGGACTTTGTTGGGTCCAATCCTGCGGCAAGATAATCTAATGCGACCTCTATGAGATTCTGACGAACCTTTTCTGGATTTTCTATATTGTCCGTGAGTGCCTGCGCATCCGCAATCATAATATAGATTTTGTCATACACTCCTGAATTTTGCAGCTCTACCCTGCGTCGGAGCGACCCTACATAATGACCGATATGAAGCCTTCCCGTCGGTCTGTCTCCTGTTAAAATAATGTTGCTCATGTTGTTCCCTCCTGCTTAAAGCGCCACATTCCTGATACTGTATCAAAGCGTGGATTTGGCATTTGCTGCCTCCAAATCCTGATATCCATAAAACTGAACGGTGTTCTCCATAATCTCACGCGCCACATTCCTGCCCTCCTGCGCATGTGCTACTATATACCGCCCATACATCTCCAGCATTCTGTCCGAATAAGTGCAAAGCTCTCCTCTCAGATACGTCTCATAGGAGGTATCGTATGGCAGATCTTCCGCGGTATGGATGGTGCGGGCCTCCTCCGCAAGATTGGGATATGCCACAGCAAACTCCTCCATCCATTTTACCTGAAGTGCGACAATCTGTTCTACAATCGCTCTCTTTGCATCCGAAACCGCCGGAAGCTGATTCGCAAACCGGGCATATTCAAGCGGTGCTGTCGATTCCATCATGCGGGCATACTTCTCCTCTATCATATTCCGCCCGTTGGCATAATTTGTCTTAAATTCATATAAATATTGTAAGAGCATATCCTCTGTCCATGTCATATACTGGCTCATGCGCATCACCTTGAATGTCGGCCAGTTGTTCTGACAGCTCGCTCTGCCCCCCTCATTCTGCACCTTGTCGAACGCCTCAAACTCACTCTTTGCAATGGAGAGCGCAAGTGCTGTTACGATGGGTGTATTGGCGACAATCGCCGTCAGAAGCGCGTCACTTTTCGTCATAAGCTCCTTCGTACACGCGTCCAAATATAGATCACACTTCCCCACCATATTTTGTTTCTCCAGCTCATTTGCAAAAATCACCGCAAGCGATTCGACTGCGGTTGTGAGCGCTGTCTCGTGCCTCTTGTCCGCCGGAAGGAGACTGATCTTCTCCACCAGCTCCGGCACGCTGAGATTCTCCATTCCATCCTCACCAAGCGTCATCTGAGGATTTTGAGGCATGCCTCTATAAAGCCACTTGTCATGCGGCGCATACTTTCTATTTAACAGATAGTACAGCTTCATCGCCTGCTTGGCGCACTCTGCCTTTGCAAGCTCTGCGGAAACAAGCTGCCCGCGCCTGCGCATACGGGGCAGATTATATTGTCCGCTCTGTGAAAAGAGTGCACAGGTCTGCGCGATTTTCCGATACCAGACAGCCTTTGGATAATACGCTGACAGCATACTCCGATACTGCGTAAAAATACCCTCATCATCGCGGAACACCTCCCCGTTGACTGCCGCTGCAAGCGCGTACTCCTGAACAGAAAGCCAGCATTTTATCGTATCTAGGCTCTCCTTGCCCGAAGCGGTATCCTCATTGTTATGCGCCAGCATTCCCACCAGATCAAAACCCAGCAGGTTCTTATAAAATTCCTCGATGATCAGAACCCCCGCACGGTCTTTGCCGTGAAAAGTCTCTATCCGATCCACTCCCATAAACTGACTAGGCAGCTTCTCATAAGCCTCCTGGAGCTCCTCTCCGATCTCGTCATATACTTTACGGGTAATCCACATGACAAAACGCGGACCAAAATCATGATCCTGTGATAAAATGTCATCGTATCCAAAGCAGTCAGACCCTTTTCCTACAAGTCCCACTGCGATGCGGGACTCATATGCGTGAAACTTCCCGGCAATCATCGGACGACCATACTCCTCATAATAGCGGCGGCACAGTTCTAACCCCGTGATTGGGGGCGTGAGGTCCTCAAATTGATCTGCTATGTCTTCTGCGGGCACATCCACAGATGCTTCCAGAGAGGAATTTCCCAAATCCGGCAGTTCTGTAGCGTCTTCCATGGCTGCCTCCTGACCTGAACCATGCAAAGCTGACACTTCATGGCCCGCTGGCGCTGAAGTATCGGCTGTGTCTGTCATTGACATTTCCTGCCCTGAAGATTCTTCATCTAATACTTCCTCTGCTTCTATATGCTGCTCAGATTCCGCTGACTCGTTTGGCTGCTCTTCCTCTAATACTTTCTCTGCCTCTACATACTGCTCAGATTCCGCCGACTCCTCTGATAGCGCTTCCTCTAATACTTTCTCTGCCTCTACATACTGTTCAGATTCTGCAGACTCCTCTGATAGCGCTTCCTCTAATGCTTTCTCTGCCTCTATATACTGCTCAAATTCTGCTGGCTCCTCTGATAGCGCTTCATCCAATACTTCCTTGCGCTCTGCCGTTGGCTGCTCCGCCTCCTCATATGCTGTCTCTGGCAGCCTTATCTCTTCCTCACGCTCTGAGGTTGACAATTCGAATGTATCCTGAAGCTCTGTCTTTGACTGTTCCGGTGATTCCTCCCTCTCATGCTCTTCCGACGGCAGTTCTGACACGCTCTCGAGCTCTGTCTCTGACTGTTCCGGTGATTCCTCCTCCTCAATCTCTGTTTCAAACAATTGTTTTAGTGCTTCATCCAGCACTGCCTGATCAATAACCGGCATCTTGGCTGCAGGCGCTTCTGTCCATGCACCCTGCTCAGACGGCGCTTCTGTCGGTGATTCCATCTCTGACAGTTCCGTTAATGGCGCTTCCGCTTCGGACGTTTCCGGTGCATGCTCCTCTGCCGTTGTGCCAGACTCCTTGTTCTCCGCAGCCGCTTGATTCTGGCTTGTTTTCATTTTATCCTGAATGATCTCGATATTTTCACTTAATCTCTGATACTGGATGTTGTCTGTGCCCAAGTACTTTGCCACACATTCTCTGCTCTTCTCCATGGCATTCAACGCACTGGGATAATCCTTGTCCATATAGTACAAACTGCCAAGCGCTGACAATGCTGCACTGTAATGTGCATCATCCACACCAAGCTCCTCAAAGCTTCGAATTGCCTCCTCCGCGCGCGCGCGCGCCTCATCATCCTGCCCAAGTTCAATACAGGTATTGGCAAGATTTGCCTGTGTCACTGCCGCCTCAAACTGTTTGTCCGGCCTGTGACTCACGATCGACAGCGCGTTGACCAGCTGGTCCTTTGCCGACGCAAAGTCTGCCATCTCCTGATAGAGCAGGCTTAGATTGTTATAAAAATTGGCAAAGTACATGTCATCCTCACTGAGCAGCGCCACATAAATCGGGCGGACACGGTTGTAAAGCTCCAGCGATTCCTGCAACAGTCCTGCCGCACGGTGTGCATTGGCAATGTTTAACAGGGTCGTCGCGTATGGTATCGTGTCCTGTATCCCCATCTCATTCATAAGTTTGACCGCCTTATGACAGTTTTCAATCGACAGCGCGTATTGTCCGGTCTCCCTGTAAAATCCAATAATTTCATTGTAGAGCGTCAGCAGTACATCCTGCGCGCCCTCCTTGACCGCCTGTGCAATGTGCGATTCCAAAAACTGTGGGATCTCACTAATTTTCTCCTGTGCAAAGAGCACATCAAGCTCCTCTGTGATCTGATTAATATCCATATTATCCCCCCTCACTTTTCAATCTCTTCTCAGTATATCTACTGTGTGTGCACCTGCCCCAATTAAATCTGCGCGCTCGCAGACTGCCATCTGATAGCGGACAAACAACTCAAACTCCTCATCATTCAACTGGTTCAAAAAAGGCCTCATATAATTGGCCGGACCATCCGGCGACAAAATTTTGATCCGCCCAAGTCCTGCTGCCTCATTCAAGGCATCAATGTCCTCAATACGCATATAGTCATACAGCTGATCTGGCGGCGAGATCGTCTTAAAATCCTCCGTAAAACGATTCTCCTCCATACAGGAAAGCACATGACGCTCCTTAAAGCCATAGGTGATGACACCATATTCGTTCATGCAGTATGCGACGAGAATCACCCCGCCCGACTTTGTGACACGCTTTGCTTCACACAGCGCTCTCAGCTTATGTTCAAACCCAAACAAGTGATACATCGGTCCGAATAAAAGCGTCACATCAAAGCTTTCGCTGTCCAGCTTTTTAAGATTCAGGGCATTTCCCTGTATCGCCTTGACACTGCTCGCCTTCTTTTTCAACACGCCCAGATTATACCGCACAAGCTCCACTGCCGTGACATCATAGCCTTCCGCTGCAAGCGCAACACTGTAGCGACCTGTCCCCGCTCCGATATCCAAAAGCCTGATCTGATGCCTGTAGTCTGTGCCCACAGCGTCCATTCTGCCTGCCGCCTCGTCGAGATACGCATGAATATACTTCATGGAAACACGGTACTCGACCTGTCCATGACGCGAATCTAAGCGTTTTTCCTCATTAAATTTATTGTAATACGCTTCAAGCTCTGTCATCTATACAATTAATACCTCCAGCTTCTTCTGAACCCCAGTGATGATCGGTCCGAGAAAGAATGCCACCAGAATCGTGACAATGCCGACATCTCCGCCAAGCACAAACCCTGCCGCCATAAAGCAGATATCCCACAGCATACGCACAATCTTAAACGGAAACCGCCTGACATGCCCTGATATGATAAACGGCAGTGCATCATATGGCGAGGAGCCAAGACCTGCGCACATGTAAGCCGCCGCCCCCAGCAAAAAAACAGCAAGCGCGGGAATCAGCAGTATGTATCGATTGAACAACACCTCAAAAAATCCAGCCGGAAGCAGCAATGCCCAAATCCATCGAAAAAAGTCGGAAATATATCCCAGAAAACACATATTGCCGATTGTGCCAAAGCCGATCATACTCAAATCATATTTGATGACAAAGAGAAATGTCACCATGTGACATAACAGTTGGCAGGTGCCAAAGCTTAACGGCACAAAGTTCGTGACACCCTGCGTCAGACAAGAACAGGGATCTGTCCCTAAATTGATCTCCCGCAGAAGCGACAGCCCCATCCCCTGCGCCAGAATGCCGCACAGCATCATGATCATACGATTCTTAAACTTAGGCGGACGCGCAAAGCATTTCATATTTTTCATATCAAAACTCATTGAAGTTGAACTCCTCTGCCTTCTTTGGCTCCTCTGCGGCAGGCTCTTCCTTCACTGCCGTCTGTGCAATCGGCTTTGCGTGCACCTTGTCTGTTCGGATATCAATCACCGGACCACCAGTTCCATTGATGTAATCCCCAGTGATTGTCACCTCGCCAATGTTGTCATCTTTCGGTATCTCGTACATGATATCAAGCATAAATTCTTCGATGATCGCCCGCAGCGCCCGTGCACCTGTATCCCGCTCCAATGCCTTCTTGGCGATCGCCTCCAGCGCACTGTCGTCAAAGTTAAGCTTCACCTCATCCAGCTCCAAAAGCTTCTGATACTGCTTTAAGATCGCATTTTTAGGCTCTCTGAGAATCTTGACGTAGCTCTCTTCTGTGAGACTGTCCATCGGGCATATGATCGGCAGACGGCCGATGAACTCAGGAATCATACCAAACTTTTTGATATCCTCGATCGTGACCTTCTTTAAAATATTCGCCTCTTTGTCATAGGCATCCTTTAACTCAGCATTGAAGCCGATAGAGGACTGCTTCGTAAGTCTCTGCTTGATGATATCCTCGAGATCTGGAAACGCACCGCCACAGATAAACAAAATATTTCTGGTATTGATCGTGGTGAGCGGCACCATCGCATTTTTGCTGTTCGCCCCGACTGGCACCTCCACGTCAGACCCCTCTAGGAGCTTTAACATGCCCTGCTGGACAGACTCGCCGCTCACATCGCGCGAGGTCGTATTCTTCTTCTTGGCGATCTTATCGATCTCGTCAATAAACACAATCCCCTGCTCCGCCTTCTCCACATCATTCTCCGCAGCATTCAAAAGCTTCGATATGACGGATTCGATGTCGTCACCGATATAGCCCGCCTCCGTCAGAGACGTCGCATCCGCTATGGCAAGTGGCACATCGAGGAGCCTTGCAAGTGTTTTCACCATATAAGTCTTGCCGCATCCCGTTGGTCCGAGCAGTAATATATTGGATTTCTCGATCTCGATCTCGTCCATCGTGCCTGTCGTGACACGCTTATAATGATTGTACACAGCGACAGAGATCACCTTCTTGGCATAATCCTGCCCCACTACAAAATCGTCGAGCTGTGCCTTGATCTTGTGCGGAGCCGGCAGATCGTTGATGTTAAAGACCGCCTTCTCCTTCTTTTCCTTTGTTTTTTTCTTCTTGAGCTTCTGTCGGTTCGGAATCCCGCCGTCTCCCTGCAAATCCGCAATATTGACAAAG
This sequence comes from uncultured Lachnospiraceae bacterium, assembly GCA_910586405.1. Taxonomy (GTDB): domain Bacteria; phylum Bacillota; class Clostridia; order Lachnospirales; family Lachnospiraceae; genus COE1. The sequence goes on along the minus strand of CAJUII010000001.1, from coordinate 88,630 downwards.
CTGATGTTGGGGAACCGTTTCTTCCCGTCTTTGGTACTGTCCTTGTCAAAGTTAAAGTTGGTATTATTCAGCATTCCCTGATAGTCAAATTGGCTGACAGTATCCATCGTTTTGTGCATACAGTCCGAACACACTGAGATATGATTGGGCAGCTTAAACATTTTTCCAGTCTTGCTCTCCGGGCGCCTGCATATGAAACACACGTCTTCATACTCGCTTTCCTTCTCCTCGTCGTACTCGCTGCCTGCTGCCTTCTTATCATTAGTCTTTCCCTCCTCTGCTTTGGCCTCATCCTCTGTTATGTTCACAATCTCGATCTCTTCATTGTTGTCAAAGTTGTTATCTAACATTATGCCCTCCATCTATATCTCACTATTCTTTATATTCAAGCATTACATCAATCGTCCGTTCTTTATATTCACCATTATTCAGCCGCATCAGGACAACTTCAACCTCTGTATCTCCCGCATAGTACTCCAGGAGCCCCTGTAACTCATCCATGCCTGTTATCTTCTCGCCGTCTATGTAGGTGATGATATCCCCCTTTAGGATACCTGCCTTATCTGCCGCGGTATCCTCGAGTACAGTTGTCACAAACACGCCCTCTGGCATCTCATACCGCGCAGTTGCCTCCTCGATCACATCGGTGCCCGCGACACCCAGAAAGGCACGCTCCTCCACAGGAACCTTTTTCCTTGTCTCCTTCAACATGAGATCTTCGATGATAGGCTTTGCCGTTGAGATCGGAATCGCATATCCCATTCCCTCGATCACAAAATCCGCAATCTTGCTGGAATTGATACCGACAACCTCACCTCTCACATTCAAGAGTGCTCCGCCCGAATTGCCTGGATTGATCGCCGCGTCAGTCTGGATTAGATACCCCGGATTATTCATTTCAGGGTCATCCGCAAACACATTTCTATTCAGTGCACTGATCACGCCCGTTGTGACAGACTGTCCATATCCCAGCGAATTCCCGATCGCAATCGCCGGCTCTCCTACCTGGAGACTGTCCGAGTCGCCAAGCGCCGCAATTGCGATACTTTCCAGTGTCCTGTCCGACATATCCTCCAGGAACACAGACACGATAGCCAGATCATTTTCCGGTGATGTCCCCTTCACATACGCCATCGCTTCCTTGTCATCGATAAACTGTACATACAAATTATTGTTATCCTGAATGACATGATAGTTCGTCACAATCAGAATCTCCTCATCACTCTGCGCCACGACAATCCCAGAACCGTTCGCCCGCTCGTCGTACTCCTCATCGTACCAATAATCATATGCTGTGTATTCATTGGTGATCGATACGACACAAGGCATCGCCGTCTTGACCACTGCCGTCACATCTGCCATGCATGCAAGCGCCTGTTCATCCTGCTCTATCACTTGCACCTGCTCTACTTCGACAGATTTTTTCTTTTTGTTTTTTGAATCAGCTTTACTGCCTGGTTTTGACTCTGTATCTGTATCTGTCTCCGTCTCCGATTCCACTTTTGGTTTTTTCTTTGATTTTGGCGCGGACTCCGTCTCTGTCTCTGACAGTTCAGATTCTTCAATTTCTGATTCTTCGGTTTCTGACGCTTCGATCTCTGATTCTTCAGTTTCTGACGCTTCGGTCTCTGATTCTTCGATTTCTGACGTTTCGGTCTCTGATTCTTCGGTTTCCGATTCCTCGGTTTCCTCCTCTTCAAAACGAGGTTTCTGAGGCGCTTTTCCAAAATCAAAATTGTTGTTCCCGCTGTCATTGAGCCCTTTGTCCAAATCCTGCCCTGCAAGTGTATTCTCTGCGCTGACAGCGCCATTCCCGCCAGATGCCTCCTCAGCAGTACTTCCTGCGCTCCTCTCATCGACACGGATTTCCACGCGGTCAAGCCATGTCGGCTGTGTGTGCTCCTCGCCGCCTAACAGCGTATACGCGACATATCCGCCGCCCAGTGCATACGCACCCGCAAACACCGTACACCCAAGCGTCACCATAATATTCTTAAACGTTGATTTCTTCTTTCCCATACCCTCACGTCTCTCCTTCACTACTCGACTGTCACGGATTTCGCAAGATTCCTTGGTTTATCCACATCACAGCCCTTTCCGACCGCCACATAATAGCCAAATAGCTGTAGCGGAATGATCGCCAGTGAATTTGTAAAATACTGGTTTGTCCTTGGTATATAAATCACATAATCAGCAGCCTTCTCAATCTCCGTGTTCCCTTCATTCGTGACGGCGAGCACAAAAGCCCCTCTTGCCTTCACCTCGACCATATTGCTCAGCGTCTTTTGAAACAGATAGTCCTGTGTGGCAACCGCCGCGACAAGCGTTCCTTTCTCGATCAGCGAGATGGTTCCATGCTTTAACTCCCCTGCTGCATACGCCTCCGAGTGGATGTAGGAGATCTCCTTGAGCTTTAGCGACCCCTCCATTGAAATGGCGTAATCAACGCCCCTGCCGATAAAAAATACATCCTTTGCACCGATATAACGGTTTGCAAAGCGTTGTATCCGCTGCTTGTTTGACAAGAGCATCTCAATCTGTGCCGGAAGCCGTTTTAAGTCCTCTATCATCTCAAGAAAAGCTGTATCATTCAACTTCTCCCGCACTCGCGCAAACTTCATGGCAAGCAGATATAACGCTGTCAACTGGGCACTGTACGCCTTTGTCGTGGCGACGGCGATCTCCGGCCCCGCCCAAGTGTACATGACGTTGTCCGCCTCACGCGCTATCGAGCTGCCCACCACATTGACGATGCCAAGCACCTTGTGTCCAAGCTGCTGCGATTCCCTGAGCGCCGCAAGGGTGTCAGCAGTCTCACCCGACTGGCTGATCACGATCACCATCGTCCCTTCCTCCAGAATCGGATCGCGGTATCGAAATTCACTCGCCACATCCACCTCCACAGGGATTCGCGCAATCCCTTCAATGACATACTTGCCCGTCACCCCTGCATGGTAGGCTGAGCCGCACGCCACGATAAAGATTTTTTGGATTGACCGAATCTCCTCATCGGACATATTCAGCTCCTCGATCACAATATCATGATTCTTAACGCGGGGACTGATAGTGTCTGTCACAGTCTTTGGCTGCTCGTACATCTCCTTTAACATAAAATGCTCATAGCCGCCCTTCTCCGCCGCATTGGCATCCCACTCGATCGTGACAGACTGCTTGGTCAGCTCCTCCTCGTCCACGGTATAGAAATGCATGTGGTCAGCGCGCAGACGGACCACTTCCTGATTTTCGATAAAATACACTTTTCTGGTATACTTGAGCAGCGCAGGCACATCGGACGCGATAAAGCACCCGTCCTCATTCTGTCCAACGATCAGCGGGCTGTCCTTGCGCACTGCAAAAATTTGATCAGGATGCTCCGCAAACATGATGCCGAGCGCATAGGAGCCCTGTACACGGTGCATGACCTTCGTGATCGCCTCCAGCGGATTTCCCTTGTAATAATAGTCAATCAAATGCGCCAGCACTTCCGTGTCCGTATCAGAAGTAAACGTGTATCCCTTTGAGATCAATTTATCTTTTAATGGCAGATAGTTCTCAATGATTCCATTGTGGACGACCGCGATCGTCTCCTCGGCATTGTAATGTGGATGGGAGTTTGCATCACTCGGCGCCCCGTGCGTTGCCCATCTGGTATGTCCGATTCCGACGTTGCCCGGCATTGTCGCCCCGCCATGCGTCAGCTCCTCTAGTACCTTCAGCCTCCCCGCAGACTTTTTGATCTGAATCTGCTCGCCGTCAAACACTGCCATCCCCGCAGAATCATATCCTCTGTACTCCAGCTTGGACAAGCCTTCTAGTATCACTGGCGCTGCCGCCTGTTTTCCTATATACCCTACAATACCACACATCTTCCATACCCTCCAATTATTATTTCCTTAATCCCAATAATTTCTGCTCGCACTGCACCACCTCACCAGAGGCATTGGCAGGCTTCTATAGTGTTTTCCCAGCTTATATCCCATCAGCTTACATCCGCTCGACAAGATCAGATACGGTATTTGCATCCACTTTTTTGTCTTTTCCAGATGCCTGATTGTATTTTTAATCAGCTTTGCCCCCTCGCTCTCCGACGATACCACCTCGAACACCTCAGGATGCTCTGCCTGCGATACGCCCAAGTCAAAGTTTCTGTGAAACTGCTGCATACAGGTGTAGTTGTGCGAATGGCGCACTCTTGCATCTGCCGCGTAAGCAATGCGGTATCCCGCAGTGACAGCATGCCCCGCATAAACCATATCTTCGTTAAAAATTGCCTTCTTGACAAATCCGCCGATATGCTCATAGATTTCCCGATTGTATGCCGCACACACATTCGAGCAAAAGAAAGTCTTAATGCCGAGCCTGTCCAAGTCTGCCGCTGACTTCACAGAAGATTTGTCAGGATAGTTAAATGCCCTCGTGTACCGCTCGATCTCACGGCAATCCTTGTGCGGCAGCTGCCTAGCATACGCCGCTGCAATATCCTCCCGCTCCGTGAGCGCCTCCACGAGACGTTGTATCAGCCGGTCGTCCTCCGGCATCGCATCCTGCGTCATGCAGACAAAAATATCTGATTTCGAGTACTGCACCGCCTTCGCTCTTGTTCTTCCATGATCAAACTCTCTCTCTGAGAGATGATGAATCTCAATGTTCTTGTAGTTCTCCAGAAATCCCGTCCCATAAAAAAGATTGTAAAAATACCGTTCTTCAGTATTCATAATAATGATTTTACGTATGGGATATCTCTGCGCCTCCAATGCCCGGATCAGCTCCATAACCTGTTTTCCAGGCTTGTATGTTAACAGTATGGCGTCAACACTGTACTGCATTTCTATCCCCCCATTTCCCACAAAGGCACTGTGCTCTGCACATATGCCAAAAAGGAACCGTTTTCGGTTCCTGATCGGCTCCTCTATTCTCCATTATAACTGATTCCTGTATCGGATGCAATGCGCTGGCTGCACTTCTCCACTGTAGGAGACGGCGCATACTCCTGATCTTCAAACAAAAACTCATGTAACAGAACAACATTCTTCTTGAGGTCGATTGGCACTACGACACTGGCATTGCCCACGTGCCCGTTCATCTTGACATGTTCATTGAACGGGAAGCCGGAGGATTCACCGATCTCATAGCTTGCTATGTCAGCAAGCAGTGACAGAATTTCCGGCATGTCAAGCGAGGTCTTAATCTCACTGCACACAGCATTTGCAATCTTGTTGAGTGTCGCTGGATTGAGCGTCATCGCCTTCTTTGCCATTTTTGTGAGCACGGTCCGCTGACGCTCGGTTCTCGCGCCATCGCCGCCAACATAACGGATTCGGCAGTAGGCAGTCGCCTGAAGACCATTGAGCTTCTGTAGTCCTGGCTTCGTGACAGGTGTGTAATCTACACCGATCGTCGCCGCATACTCTGGCTCACCGGCAGCATTGAGCTGCCCTGTCGGTTCTCCAGCCATCGAGATCTGATAGCTGTTGAGATACGGGATCTCCTCCTCCGTCACATCGATCTCCACGCCGCCGACAGCGTCCACCGTATCGATCACGGCCTGAAATCCAACTGTCACAAAATCTGTGATATCGAGATCCAGATTCATGTTGAGCATACCAATCGCCTGCTTGGAGCCACCCTTTGCGTAAGCTGCATTCGCCTTACTGTACTTGTCATTTGTCATATTCAGCCAAGTGTCACGATAGACCGACACGAGCTTAACCTTCTTGGTGTCCTGATTGATGGATGCGATCATGATAACATCTGTACGTGTGTTCTTATCTAATTCCTGATCCCGGGAATCTACGCCAAAGAGTGCAATATTCCGATATCCTTTCATATTGCTGGTCCCCTGATCAATCTCATTGATAACCGTGTCATTGATAAATACATCTTCTCTGTTTATCTTAACGTACTCGATCTTATTCGTCTTATTCACTGCCCACAGCGCCCCCACCAGAATCAGCAGTAGAAAAATCTCCGCGACAAACATCACAATCTTTCTGCGTTTTTTCTTTGCCGCCTGCTGAGGTGTCAGGTTCTTTGGATTTTTCCTCGGCTTATTGTTTGTCGGAGGATTCTGCCTGCGACTGTCAGACTCCGGTCTAGTATTTGTCCGCTGCTGTCCAGCAGGTCTGGGCTGTCCGCCTGACGCTGGTCTTCTCGTCTGTCCTGCGGGTCTTTGTTGTCCACCCGAACGCGGCGCCCCTTGAGGTCTTGCTTGTCCGCCCGGACGTGATGTGCCTGCGGGTCTTTGTTGTCCGTCTGCGCTCGGCCTTCTCGTCTGCCCTGCGGGTCTTTGTTGTCCGCTTGAACGCGGCGCTCCGTCAGGTCTTGCTTGTCCTGCGGGTCTTTGTTGTCCACCCGAACGCGGCGCCCCATCGGGCCTTGGCTGTCTGCTCGGTCTAGGCTGCCGCTCACCGCTTGGCATTCTCCTTATATTACTGTTTTTGTTATTGTCATAATCCTGCATTTTATCCACTCTCCTATGATTAATAGGCATCCTTTATTGACAAAGCGCTGTCACAAAATAGACTTAATAAGCATTTTTATTGATAAAACCTCTAAAGAATGTAAGAAATAAGATTTTAATATCAAATGCCATCGACCAATTCTCAATATAGTAGAGGTCATACTCTATCCGCTTCTTGATAGACGTATCCCCCCTGTAGCCATTGACCTGCGCCCATCCTGTGATTCCCGGGCGCACTTGGTGCTTTATCATATACCTAGGTATTTCCTCTCTGAATTTTTCAACGAAAAGAGGCCGCTCCGGGCGCGGACCGATCATACTCATATCGCCCTTTAGCACATTGAATAACTGTGGCAGCTCATCGATGCTGGTGCTGCGCAGAATCCTGCCCACCTTCGTGACTCTGGGATCATTTTTGACCGTCCAGCCCTTCTTCTCATCGGCATCATTCTGAACTTCCATGCTTCGAAATTTATACATCTGAAAGGGTTTGTTGTGCAGTCCTACACGCTCCTGTTTAAAAATCAGCGGTCCCCTGCTTGTCACTTTCACCGCTATAGCAGCCGTCAGCATAAAGGGGGAGCACAGCACTATCGCTGCCAATGCACCCACAATGTCCACCAGACGCTTGATCAGCATATTTGCCATATTGTTCAATGGCACCCTTCGGATGTTGACCACCGCAAGCCCATCCAGATCTTCCAGATAGGGTCTGCTTGGTATCACGCTGTTATAGTCGGGGATAAATTTGGTGTGTACCCCTGACTTTTCACAAATATTGACTATCGCCTCCAGCCTGTCATAATCTGACAGGGAGAGCGTGATGCCGATCTCGTCCAACTGATTGTTCGTCAGGACTGTGGTGAGCGCATCTATCTCGCCTGTCACCCTGACGCCTTTATATACAGCGCCCACCGGCACATGGTCATCCAGTATGCCGCATACCTCATACCCCCACTCGGGATTTGCCTTGATCTTATTGATGTACTCTTCGCCGGCACGCGAGTATCCTACCAGCAGGATGTGCTTGACATTATAGCCTTTCTTGCGCATCCTGCGAAGCCCATACCTGACAGACTTGCGCATCAGTGATTCCGCTATGATATTGATGCCATAGAACACACCGACCATTCCTCGTGAGAAGTCTGGTATATTGATGGCAAAGAGCACCACCATGATCGCCAGAAGCCCCACTGTGTTCGCTTTTATAATGTTAAAGATCTCGTATATCGTCTTCGCAGTACGCTTTGACGAATACAGATCAAACGTATTGTACAAAATCAGATACCCCGGCACAATGGCAACAAGTGCGGCAAAGTACGTCTCCACTGACAAAATACCTATGCCGGGTTCGTTCTCCTTCACATATCCGCTGAGCCACAAAAACCAAGAGAACCAGTAAGCAGCCGCTATGACCATTGCATCGAGCAGTACCAGCAGTTTATTAAAATACTTCTGATGATCTCTTATCAATTTTCTCACCTTTATTCCAATGGAAAGAATTTAACTCATTTCATTCTACAATATTTGAGCCAAAAGTACAACTTATTTTTTGCTCATGCAAAAAGTCTGAATAAATTTCTCCATAGTTCTATCTGTATCGACACGTAATTTCCTATTCTGTGCCTGTCAAAACATTGTTTGTGCCGTCTCCCGCAAGGGCTTATAGAAAGCCTGATTCCGCCAATCAGTCCCAATACATACTCTCTTCCCATCCCTTTTCTGGCAAAAAACAGCATTTTGATCAAAAATCCTATGACAAGGAACGGCAGGTTGAGCACAAGCTGCAAAGCCGGCATATTTTTATAGATCAGATAGACGCTGTTTCTCGATGCCAGCCTCGTCTTAAAGGCATTGTACCGCGATCCACTCGTTGCGCTCCCTGCATGGTATACTATAGAGTTTGCCGCAAATTTGTTTCTATATCCATAAATTTTTGCCCTGTAACCGATGTCAATATCCTCAAAATAGGCAAAATGTTCTTCATCAAACAGTCCGACTTTGTTTTCTTCCAGCAGTTCCCTGCGATAAATCGCCGCCCCCGCACACGCTGCAAAAATGTCACAGTCCTGATCATAGCGCGCAGGCGGTCTGCCCTTGCCTCTTGCAAACGCCCACCCAAGTGCGCAGTAATAATCTCCCGCGTCATCTACCTTATCCTTGTCATACAATGACACCAACTTTGCTGAGGCGGAAAAAATTTTTTTCTCTCTATCGTGGTCCATCACCTTCTCAAGCTCGTGAACAAAGGAAAACTCTGCCCGCGTATCATTGTTGAGCAGAATGACATACGGTGTCCTGCTGCTCCTGATTCCCTGATTGACCGCACAGCTAAATCCCATGTTCTTCTCATTGACAATCAGACGCACCTGCGGAAACTGGTCCCGCACCAGCTCCATGCTGCCGTCCGTCGAGGCATTATCCACCACAATCACCTCGATCTCCTTCGTCGTCCCGCCATAGAGACTTTCCAGACAGGATTGAATATAATTGATTCCATTATAGTTTGGTATCACAATCGTTGATTTTGTCATTGTCACAATTTCCTCACACACACAGGGTCAAGCAGCAGTCTTCCCCCTTTTTCGATGAGCTGACGGCCGAGCGCCTCACCAAGCTTTGCCAATTGCGCCTCCCCGTCTGCGGCGCGCTCTAGCTCCTGTAGCCAGTGCGGCAATTCCTTCTTCTCCGTGCACAGCGTGCTCTCATATGGATGTCCGACAACCGCCTCATAGACCTCCTGATATGCCTTATTGACCGCCATATTCCTGAGATCAAGCGCCTCTGTATTCTGATACAGATCCATGCGATTCATATAGCCCGCATACAGCAGCGGCTGACCTTTATACACACCTGCCGCCACCTTGCCATGCCGCGCGACAAATCCGCCCACTGCCGCCACGTCGGGCCGATGCGTCAGCACATTGTCCCTGTACTCAATCCGGTAGAAGCCCAGATGCTTGTTGTGCCGCACATCGACTTTCCAGCCCATGCGCTGCGCAAAATCCACCAGCGCCTTTTTCCCTGCCTCGTAAGCGTACATCTTGCTCTGCGGATTGTCCGCTGTGGAATTTTCGTGACACCGCCAATGGTACAACACCTTCGGCACATGCACGATACAGTCCTCGACAGGCTGCGCCTCCTTGGTTCCCTTTTCCTTGATCAGCAGGCTGCTCACGATTCTGAGAATCACATCGTAATCCTGTGAGCCGTCGTACTCCTTTCTGATCTCCAGCTTTCTGAGCACATCCGCACGCACCACCATAAAGTGACAGATGTAATTATTTGTCAACAGCAGATCAAGATTAAAATCCATCTTGAAATGCGGATCGTAAAAATGCGTTCCTGACGCATCACATTTATCTTCATCTGAATATGCGAGTATCGGCATCCCCTCACGGACAGCGCACGCCATCTCGTACAGCGCGTCGGCGGTCAGCAGATCATCATGGTCAAGCAGCCCATAGTAATCCCCTGTCGCAAGCCGTATCGCCTGGTTTGTGTTCTCCGCGATCCCGTGATTTTCCTCCAGCTTCACATACCGGATGCGGGCATCCTGATAGCTGTCAACTACCTCGCGGACTACATCACTGGCACTGCCATCCGCGATGACAAGCTCCCAGTTTGCATATGTCTGTCCGATACAGCTTTCAATCAATGCCTCCATGTACACGCGCTGCGTCTCGTACGCCGGTACAAGTATTGAGAATTTGAGCGCTGACGCCTGACTGTCCGCCCGCTGTCTCTCCAGCTCTCCAGTGTCGGGCGCACGGTAATCATAATCTGCATAGTACTTTGCCGTCACGCGCTCCCACGCCGCGACAACCGCCTCCCCATACCCGTTTTTTCTGCTGTAGTTAATTGTTTTTTTGATATTCTGTGCCAGTGACATCGCTTTCCCCCATGTCCTATTTTTACTGCGAATCTTTCTTTTCCAAAAAGACCTTCCTGCTGATAAAATTGTATACCATCACAATCGCTGTCGCGATCACCTTCGCCACCGTGTATGCGAAATCATAATTCAAAAGTCTCTGCAAAAATGCAATATTGCCATAAATCGGTCCCACACAGACCCAGATGATCAACGAGTTCAACCCCAGGCCGATCACACTCAGGACGATAAATGCTGCAAATTCCTTCCTGCGGTCAAGATCCCCCTTGCGCTCAAAGACAAACTTAAAAGTAAGAATATAATTTATCACTACGGAAACTGTAAATCCCAGCGCGGCCCCTGCCATAGACGCAGCTTTAAACACTTCATCGCCGCCCAGTTTCACGATCATTTTCATAACTGAAAGTCCAATAATATAGTCGATACCGAAGCAGATGACACCCACGATACCGAATTTCATAATCTGTGCATATAATTTTTTCATGCAATTTCTCCCGTATTATTCCTGCAATTTCTTACGAAATGAAACCAGACGGTTTGTGCCAACCGCCCGGTTTCATCGTCATCCATTATTCTTCAATGACTGCCTTCACCTCATTGGTCAGATCCTCTACCTTCTTCTGGGCATCCTCAAGGCTGGTACCCTTCACGCCCATGTAGAATTTAATCTTTGGCTCTGTGCCGGAAGGTCTTGCACAGCACCATGAATCATTGGTGAGGTCAAAATAGAGCACATTGGACTTCGGAAGCCCCGTAGAATAGGTCTTGCCTGTCTCAAGCTCCGTGATCACATCATTCTCATAATCCCTTACACGCACAACGCCAAGCTCGCCAAATTTCTTAGGCGGATTACTCCTGAACTTATCCATCAGGGCAGCAATCTGCTTAGAGCCATCGATGCCCTTCATCGTGATCGCATACTGTGTCTCTTTGTAATATCCGTACTTCTCATAAAGTTCAAGCATCATGTCATACAGGGTCTTTCCGTTCTTCTTGCACCAAGCAGCAACCTCACACAGACACATTACCGCAACGACGGCATCCTTGTCCCTTGCGTGCGTTCCTGCAAGACAGCCATAGCTCTCCTCAAGACCAAACACATAGTTGTTGGAGCCTGTCTGCTCAAACAGTTTGATCTGCTCGCCGATAAACTTAAAGCCTGTGAGCACTTCGATCAGCTTCACGCCATACGCGTCTGTGATCGGCGTAGTCATATTTGTTGTCACGATCGTGGTGACAAGCGCTGGATTCTCTGGCATTGTCCCTGTGGCCTTGCGCTCTCTCAAAATGTACTCTGCAATCAGCATTCCAGACATATTTCCTGTAAATGCCTTGTACTCTCCACTCTTGGTGTCCAGTGCATAGATGCCAAGTCTGTCTGCATCCGGGTCTGTCGCAAGCACAATGTCCGCATTCTTTTCCTTCGCAAGCTTTAAGGCATATGTAAATGCCTTCGGGTCCTCTGGATTCGGATAATCCAGCGTCGTGAACTTCGGATCTGGATTCTCCTGTTCAGGAACAACAAATACGTTCTTGAAGCCAAGCTCAGACAGAATCCTTCTCACCGGCTTATTGCCTGTGCCGCACAGCGGTGTATACACAATCTTGATATCATCCGCAACCGCCTGGATTACATCGGGATGGATGATCTGCTTCTTTAACTCTGCCATGTATGCATCGTCAATCTCTTCGCCGATCACCTGATACAAGCCAGCATTGATCGCTTCCTGCTTGTCCATCGTCTTCACGGTGTGGTAGTCTGTAACTGCTTTCACCTCGCCGATGATATCCTTGTCCTTGGGCGCTGTGATCTGTGCGCCGTCCTCCCAGTATACCTTATAGCCATTGTACTCAGGCGGATTGTGGCTCGCTGTAATGACAATTCCTGAGATACAGCCGAGTGTCCTCAGCGCAAAAGAAAGCTCCGGTGTCGGTCTAAGAGACTCAAACACATAAGCCTTAATGCCGTTTGCAGCCATACAAAGCGCTGCCTCATCTGCAAATTCAGGTGACATGAATCGTGAATCATAGGCAATAGCAATACCTTTCCTCTGTCCGTTCGCTTTTATAATATAGTTTGCCAGCCCCTGTGATGCCTTTCTCACAGTGTAGATGTTCATGCGGTTTGTACCAGCACCAATCACACCCCTGAGACCACCAGTACCAAATTCAAGCTCCTTGTAAAAACGTTCTTCAATCTCGCTCTCATTGTCTTTAATCTTTAAGAGCTCGTCCTTTGTTGCCTGGTCAAAATAATCATCATTGAGCCAGAAGTTAAATTCATCCATAAAACCCATACTGCTACCTCCATATAAATTCATTTAATTCAGTGCGTTGTCATTTTGCACTACGTTCCATATCCATTAAACCAAAAATTTGGAAATTTTTCAAGATTATAAGCAAATTTAACCAAATTTAATTCAATTTTATGAATAGTCAACCCTCAGTGAATAGTCACTGTGATCGAGTGAAAAATTCGGGTTGTAATACGGATCTCCCTTCGCGAGCTGCTCCTTCCACCGCTCGCGAAACAGCGCTGACTCCGTCTCGTACCGCGCCGCCTTCTCCTCATCCACAAGATCACTGCCGCGCGACGCTGACTCAAAATGATACAGCTCCGCAAACGGCGTGAATACATTCAAATAGCCTTTCTCCCGGATGCGCAGGCAGAAATCCACATCGTTGAGTGCCACGGCGAACGTCTCATCAAGCCCGCCAAGCGCATCGTACAGGCTCTTTCGGACCATCAGACAGGCGCCTGTCACCGCTGACACATTCTGCGCATAGCACAGCCGCCCCATATAGCCGAGATTGTCATAGTTGATTTTATAATGTGTGTGCCCTGCGGTCCGGTGTGCGCCAAGCCCGATGACGACTCCTGCATGTTGAATCGTCCGGTCCCCATAATAGAGCTTTGCGCCGACTGCCCCCACATCGGGCCGCTGCGCGTACATCAGCATCGCCTCGAGCCAGTTCATCGAGATCACCTGCGTGTCATTATTTAATAACAACAGATATTTTCCCGTCGCAAAGCCCGCTCCAAAATTATTGAGCTTTGCATAGTTGAATGCGCCCGAATATGTGACGACCGTTATGTCCTTCTGTTCTTTCAGCGTGTTATAATAGTCAAACACCGCTTTGTCCGCACTGTTATTTTCGATCACGATAATCTCATAATTTCCATACGTGCTGCGCTCCCGAATGGAATCGATACAGCGTCTCAAATCCTCGACATGATCCTTGTTCGGTATCAGGATTGAGATTCTGTCCTCACTCAAAATCTCATACTTGATCTCAAAGATTGTGTCAAATGCCCGCGTGCTCTTGATCTCAAAATTCTTGAAGCCGCTCCGTGTCAAATGGTCTGCCACTGCCCCCTTCGCCGCCGCGATGGCATAGGGTTTTGCACTGATATCGCTCGCTGTACTCGCCTTGTGCGACCGCCAGTAATACAGAAGCTTCGGCACATGCACGACCTTTCGGGCACTGCTGGTCAGCCGCAGGATCATATCATGGTCCTGGCTGCCGTCAAAACCGCTGCGAAAAAGCTCCGTACCCTCGAGAAGCTTGCGCGAAAATACGCTAAAATGGCAGATATAATTGTTCGCCCTGAGATTGTCCGGCGCATAATCAGGCTTGAAATGCAGCGTGATCATGTTGTTGATGCTCTCGCCCTTAAAGGTCGTCTCGTCACAGTAGATATAGTCTGCACCCTGCTCATTGATCACCTTCACATACTCGTACAATGCGGACGGATGCAGCACATCATCATGGTCAAACAGACCAATATATTCCCCGGCAGCCATCGTGTAACACGCATTTGTGTTCGCGGCGATGCCGCCGTTTTCTGCAAGCTTTTTATAGACAATGCGCTTGTCCTTCTCCCTGTATTCCTGACAGCGCGCGCCCACACTCTCATGCGCATCGTCAGACCCATCCGCCAGACACAGCTCCCAATTCTGATAGGTCTGGTTCATCACAGACTCGATCATCTCATTGAGAAAATTGAGCGGGGTATTGTAGACCGGCACCAGGATACTGATCTTGACCATTTTGTCAAATTTGGCATTTCGCTGCTGTGCTGCCTGCTCCGGTGTGGGAAAGCTCGCTGTTCCGTGGAGTTTTTTCGCCTCCGCCTCGATTTTTTTCTGTTTTAATTTTCTGACAATCCCCTTCGGACCGCCCAGGTTGCGCACGCGCCTGTAATTGCGAAGCCCCCAGTGCATCGTCTGACGCAGCGGCTTTGACGCCTTCCACAAGGGATTATTTTTGATGCGGTCTAGCTGAAACTGCAAAGAATCCGCCTCATTCTTCGCATCCGCAAGCCGTCCTGCGAGGGACGCCGCGCGCGCCTTTTCCTGTTCATACGCCTGTTTATAGAATTGCACATCGTACACTTCCTTATTCTGTTCCCTGCCAAGATTGTCAAAATTATCATTTGCCATGACACTCCACACCTTTCCGGTATCTAAATTTCTACCTCGATCTGCTCACCCTTACCGTTCATTGCCCACAGAAGCTGCCTTTCATGAAACAAGATTGCTATCCGATAGCGTCCCCGCTGCAAACCATTTCTTTCAAACCGCACTTGTATGCCTGAAAGCGCGACATTTGCCGTCCTGCCGTCCGCCGCAAACACAGACGCCACATCCTCCCGAAGTTTGGGCAGTATCTCAAACATATAGACCTGTTTGCCGCTGCATAGACAAAGCCTTCTGGAAATCCCTGCATTGTTGCGGTTCCTCTGTACGCACCATCCGTTGACTGTCACGGTCTGCTCCTCCTGCTCGATGCTGTCGATCTGCGCCATCAACAGATCCTGCCCTGTCAGTCTATCCCTGATTTTCCCGAGTATTCCAGATTTTCCGCGCTGGCGAAAAATTTTGCTTTGCTCAGATACATGCACACTTTCAGGCACAACGATTTCGTCACATGCATACAAAAAATTTGTGTTGTAGTCCACATCGCGTTTCCACTGTACCAGATGCGGACTATAAAAGGGATCCCACGCCCTGAATTCCGGATACTGCTGATACAGCCGCTCCTTCTCCTCCGCCAGCCGTTTTCGCTTCTGCGGCGAAGTGTCTAGCCCTCTGCTGAGGGATTCATGATGAATCAGCACCGCCTCATTGACCTGTACATTAAAGTAGCCGGACTGATACAGCCGAAAGCAGAGCGCCACATCATTGTACGCCACCGCAAGGGACTCATCAAATCCCCCCATCTCGTCAAACACACTTTTTCTGACCATCATACACGCCGCCGTGACTGCGAGCATGTCATAGTTCATCGTGTTGTGCCCATGATACAGGCTGCCTGTGTCCGTCATACCGCCAAGCTTGTGCGCCGGACCAATTCCCATATTTGTGATTCCTGTATGCTGTATTCTGTAGCACCCACTATCCGCCGGAACAAGCGGATAATACAGCTTTGCACCGACTGCACCCACATGCCGCCTGCGCGCATATGCCATCATACGCGCAAGCCATCTGCCGCCCTCCTCTGTATCTAGTACCTCGATATCGTCATTGAGAAACAGCAGGTATCTGCCCGCGGCTGCCTGTGCCCCTCTGTTACACATCGCAGAAAAATTAAAAGGACTTTCTTCATACAGGTATAAAAATGTAAAGTCTGGCTGCCTGTGCTTTGCCTTTTCCATAAACTCAGCGATATGCTGGCGCTGTGTCGGACTGCTGCCGTTATCCACAATAATAATCTCACAGTGAACCGCACCCTTGTCATAAATAGTATTCTGCATCAGTGTTTCCAGACACCGCTGTAGTATTTTGGCATTGTCTTTGCTTGGAATGATGATGGATACCAGTTCCTGTACTGGTTCCTTCGATTCATACAGACTTTTTATATGCGCTGAACATTCCAGCCGCGCTGCAGACGCCGGAGAGTCATTGGTGTACAGTACCTTCGCAAGATGCACAATCCCTGTATCTGCCAGACTCTGCCACACTGCCAGGACCTCCATAAAAATCCAATACACCAGCTCATAGATGCCAATGCTGTCTCCATGCACATCTATCATCCGCAAAATCACATCTCCCCGCACCGCAAAAATGCTGCCCAGATAGAAAAAGGAACTCAGTGTATCCGGCGAGAACTCAGGCTTAAACCATGGCGCACCTCTATACAGACCGCCTTCCCCTGCCTTCCCATCCATCTCATAAAACGCGCTCAGGCTGCCGCGGTAATCTTCGTCCGCATAGACTAACATAGTCCCCGGTCTCTGAGAAAAGATTTCCGCAATCATAGTCTCTGCGCCTTTGACCAGACTGCCGCCTGTCCTCACAAATAAATAGATGGTATCTGCACGAAAAACCCCATAGCCGGACACACTATCCATACACGAAGAAAAGGGAAGCGCGCATACCTGCTTCCCTGCCTCTGGTCTGTCCATCGTCCGCTCCATCTCCTGCTGCCCTTTGAGCCATTGCAGATATGGAGTTCTCTGTGCAAAAAGTTCTTCTTGATACATTCTATCTCTCATTCAACCGTCAGCCTTTTCTCCATACTTCGATACAGTCGTTGTCTGGAACAGCCATCCTTCGCTGTCATCCATAGCTCATAAGTATCCGGCGGCAGCGCCCCCTTGGCAATCCAATTACAAAACCCTGTCATCTCGACATTCATCTCGTCTGGAAGGATTGCCGCCACATCCTTGCGATACCGCTTTTGTACTGGCATCGCCCACACCTTGCCCGCACTGTTGACCAGAAGGATTTTGAACGCATAGCGCGCGTTGTCCGCACCTGGCACATACGCCCATCCTTTAATCAGATAGTACGGTTTTCTCTCTTTGGTGTGCTCTCTGCCGCATTCCTCCACCGATATCATGATCGCCTGATTCATCGTCTCAGGCGCTGGCAGCCTGCTCTCCTGCGCCAGAAGCGGGGTCGAGCCGGCAGCGCCAGACAGCTCATATCCCTCAAGCCAGCGGCAGCTATACTCAGGATCTCCGCTGTTTAACAGTGTACCGATAAAGGGATCGTGCCTGTACAGTGCCGGATGTCTGTCGTACAGTGCATTCTTCTCCGCCGTCAGGCGCTTTAGCTTCCGCTCGTCCTTAAGATCATCACCGCGGCTCAATGATTCGTGGTGGTAGAGCACCACATCATTTCGCTGGACATTGTACAGTCCTCTGCCATGCAGCCTAAAGCACAGATCCACGTCATTGTACGCCACCGCAAGCCCTTCATACAGCCCTTCCATTGACAGAAAACACGCCTTGCGCATCAGAATACACGCCGCCGTCACGCCAATCAGGTCATACACAAAGCGGTTTCTTCCATAATAATAGGACTCGTTATCATCCAGCAGTTTCAGCTTATGACCAGGTCCAGAGATGGTGTTGGTGATTCCAACATGCTGGATTAAGGTCGTTTTCGGATATAAAAGCTTCGCACCGACTGCACCGACATGCTCGAGTGATGCCTGACCAACCATTCTTGTCAGCCACGAGGACTCTAAAACCTCCATATCATCATTGAGCAGCAGCAGATATGTTCCCTTTGCATGCTGCGCACCAATATTGCACATCCGTGAAAAGTTGAACGCCATCGGCTGATAAAGATACTCAAACGGGCATTCCTTTCTGAATGCTTCCAGAATACTGCGCACACTCTCTGTGCTGCCATTGTCCACAACAATGATTTCATAATTGGGATACGCCGTATGTGCATCTATCGAGCGAATGCACTGCATCAATGCCTCCGGGTTATCCTTTGAGGGAATGACAATGCTGACAAGCGGCGTGTCTGGCAGTTCATAAATCGGATACGAAATGCCTGTCGCCGCATCCAACACCATCTTCGCTTGGACACCCCGCCTTGCAAATGCACGTTCCCGAATAGAATCATACATAGCACCCACACCGATAAAATCCGTCTCATGCATGAGTGTGTCCTCGATATCAGCCCGGTTCTTCCCGGTTCTGTACGCATGAAATAAAATTTTCTCAAGATGTCCGGGAGAGTGCGCTCCCTCGGACGCCCTCAGCACAAAATCATAAATATTTTTGCGATAGTCGTCCTCTCCAAGCCATTCCTGCGCCGCAAATGCCGCCCTGCGTACCGCAAAGACATTGCCAAAATAAAGAAAGGAAAGCAGCGTGTCCGGCGACCACATCGGTTTTGTCCACGGAAAAATCCTGTGCGCACTCTCATCTGCCGACAGTACCTGCTCCGCTGGCATCATCCAGGTATCCTCATCCGCATAGACGATATCGACATCCTGATGTACCTCAAAATACTGTGCAATCTCACCGGCTGCCCAGTCTGCAAGTCTGCCCGCCTCCGACACAAACAAGATGTAATCCTGCTTGAATGCAGCGAGAGAAAAATCTCTTCCGCACTGCTCCATACACACGATACCAACGGCATTCTTTGCCGATACAGGACCGCCCTGCTCTGTCTCCCTCACCCACACCAAGTAAGGCTCTGTCTGACAGCGCAGCTCCCGCTCGTACTCCTCGATGCACTTTTTGTACAATCTGCCCTGTATGGCATCCTTTATCTTCCCTAACATACTATCCCCCGTTCACCCGCCTTAGCGGATTCTCTGATCAGGTTCACACTACCCCCGATCTTTGAGTCTGGTCTTTAGAAATGATTTCGTTCTCGTTACCAAATCCTCTTTGGACGCCTCCTGCACAAGCTGGCTTGCAAGCGGCTGTGGAAGCTCTAACACATCCATATCTACCACAAGATGCCCGCCGCCCGTTACCTGAATGACAAAATTGGGGTCTCCATTGTCAAACACAATGCATCCGCACGCCTGCCATGCTCCGTTCACCTCGATGTCTTCTGTCGTATAGACTCTGTCGTTTACTTGTATCTTGTTCAGCTCTATCGCACATGCAAAGGAACAAGGGTCAATCCGCACCCTCTCAGCCCCCGCTGGAATATCATACGAAAGCTTGAGATAGCGCTCCCTGCGATAACAATCCAACAGCTTGACAGAATCCTGCTCGCTGAACCCTTCCCCGTAGTCCACAAAAATCTGTGCGACGAACTGTATATCTGCATGGTTGCAATACTTTAGCATCCCATCCAGCGCGTACGCTCTATTCCCGATCAATTCCCGCATCCGCTCCGCCGATGCACGACTGCCTGTGATGCGCAGTTGAAACTCCCGCTCATCCGCGACAGCCACCTTGACCGCACTCTCCGACAGTCCCAGCAAATCCTTCATGAGCAGATCCTCACAGGCCTTTCTCGTCTCACCGCCCAGCGTGTAGTTATAAAAGGCGCGAAACGCGATGTCCATTGCATCAATATGCTTGTCAAAGGTCCACTCGTAGTCAATGATATGCCACTTTCCGCCATCCACAAGAATATTCGGAAAAATAAAGTCAAAATTGCTGACGGCATAGACCTCCTCATTGTAGTGAAGCCAGTACAGATACTCCTCAATCAGCGCCTTAAAGCCTGCGACATCCGCCCGCCCAAGACATTCATCCAAGAGCGACTCCAACGTTCTTCCCTTGCAGAATTCGAAGGCAAGCCCGTTTTGAATATCAGCCTCTATCATTCTGCATTTGTTGATATCAATTTTTGTCCCCTCGTAGCGCTTGGAGAGCTGTTCATACGCGTGCATCGTATTCAGCAGATGCCTGCAAGCCGCCTCCGTGTCGGGCTGCTTCTCCACATGCAAAGACTCCGGTGTTCTCCCGACAATCGACGTGCGGATAGCCCACCTCGGCACCCGGTCATTCGAAAACTTTGTGTAGAGAACTTCTGGAATTGCCCCCGCCACCACCAGATAAGAATTAGAAAATAGCGGAAACTCTCCCTCCTCTATAATTTCGTCAAACACCTGCTTTTCATCAAATAAAAGAACCCGCTCCCTGTCAAAATTTCTTAGGTTGTTGCACAGCTCTCCTTTTTTTGGCAGATATGCGTCGGAATAGATCGTTGTCGGAAACTTATAGTCAGGATATGGATAATAAAATGCATACGACGCAATGCCCGCCGACGCGAGAAGCTTTTCGAGTCCATGTCTGGTGAAGGTTCTCGCCGATCCGCCCTCATGGTATCCCTCTAGTCCTGAGAAATAAGTCCCCAGGTGATCCTCTCGACAGCCTGCCCAGTATTTGAGTCCAAACTTATTTTCGATCGCTATCACCAAGCTTCCCTCCGGCTTGTGATGGCGATTGCAGATTTTCATAAAATCCTCATAGGGCGTTGCCCCGCCAATATACGCCTGCCCGTACTCAAAAACGCCGATAAGCAGCACATAGTCATAATCGTCGTCAAGATGCGGCTCAATATCCTTAAAATTGCCGACCATGATCGTGATATTGTCCATGTCGCGATGACGGTAGGCATTGACCAGACTGCGCTTTCTCGATAAATCCACACAGGTGACACGCCCGACTCTCTTTGCGATCGCACCAGTAAGCGCACCGCAGCCCGCACCAATTTCAAGGACCTTGTCCGTTTTTTGAAACGGTATCCAGTCTATGATATTGGCTCTAAGTGGTGAAAAATGATAAAAAACAGGCCAACTCCTGCGCGCCTCGATGATCTCTGGAAACTGTGCTGCGGGATTGTTCATCGCAATGTCGAGCATTTCATCCTCAATCTCGCCGTCCGTATAAAAATCCTGCCCTTCATAGTACGTATAATCCAGTACTACATTCCCTATTCGTTCCATTCTTGCCTGTATATCGTCCGCCATCTGTCCTCACTGCTCCCCCTGAACCTTTGCATATGGTATAATCTTATCTGAGTATGATGTGCCTGCATCCCTGACTACGACCGTGGAATCCATATCATAATAGCCCACGGTATTTTTGTCGGACACCACTGTCACATCAATCGCATCATAAAGCCTGTGATACACCTTGAAATCATTTCCTTCATAGCCTGTGACCCCAAACGAGATCAGATATTCACCGCCCTGCAATGACATTTTTTGTGTAAAAGTAATCTCCTTGACAGCGCCTGCCTTCACCGGCTCCAAAAACGCTTTCTCGAACATCGTATTTGTGCCCGTGATCTCCGTGCCTTTCGCCGTCTTGATCGAGAAGGCAAAGATCGGCGCCGGGAGATCCTGAATGAACCGCACTCTCATATAAATACTAAAGCAAAGCCCTTTGATAATTGCATTTGTCCTCGTACCGCGGTCGTCCGTCAGATAGATTTCCTCAATCTCAGCCTCCCGCGTGCCATACTCCAGCGTCTCGGACTCCTGTGCATCCTTTGTCCGCGCGCGCTTCTGAACTGCCGCGCGGGTCTGCACAGCCTCCTGCACATCGGCATCATTCAAAAGACTCTGCTCCGACTTCGATTCCGGCAGCTCATACTGCCCTACTAAAACGCGCTTGAAATCATCGATCATGTCTTTGGGCGACCCCTCCCCAAGCTTCACGCCCTGATTGAGCAGGATCACCCTGTCACAGTATTTTGCAATGCTGCTCAAATCATGGCTCACGATCATTATTGTCTTTCCCATCTTCTTAAACTCGTCAAATTTATGATAACACTTTGCCTGAAAAAAGACATCTCCGACAGAGAGCGCCTCATCCACGATTAAAATCTCCGGGTCAATATTGATCGCCACCGAGAAGGCAAGACGCACAAACATACCGCTCGAATACGTCTTTACCGGCTGATAGACATAGTCTCCGATATCCGCAAAATCAAGAATATCCTGGAGACGCGCGTCTATCTCCTCCTTCGAAAAACCATTCATCGTGCCATTGAGATAGATATTCTCCATGCCGGAATACTCTTGATTAAAGCCCGCTCCCAGCTCCAAAAGTGCAGAGATGCGCCCATTGACGCTGACACTGCCGCTCGACGGATTGAGTACCCCTGTGATGATCTTTAAAATGGTGGATTTCCCCGAACCATTTGTCCCGATGATGCCAACACACTCCCCCTGCTTGATGTCAAAGCTCACATTCGACAGCGCATGCGACTCATGATACTTCTGCTTTCTGGTCAGCTTTAACGCCTCCTTGAGCCTGTCCATCGGCTTGTCATAGAGCTTGTATACCTTGCAGACATTCTCCACCGCGATCGCAGTCTCTCTGTTTTCTTTTATTTTGTCTCCTTTGTCTCCCATCGTTTCTCCCATCTACAACCTCAGCACATTACAATACATCCGCAAAATGCACCTTTAACCTCCGAAAAATCAGTGCACCCAGCCCGAAAAATACAACGGTCACAATCCAAAAATAGGATGTCGAGTAGAAATCCTGCCAAAACCATTTCTTCGCAAACATCGTATCCCGGTAGCCGTTCACGATGTAGAACACCGGATTGATCTTTAGTATTTTCTGTAAGATGGGACTCTTATCCAACATGGAAATGTTCCACAATATAGGCGTTGCCCACATCCCCACCTGTAACATAATATTGATGATCTGCGTCAAATCCCTGAAAAAAATGACGATCGCACAGGTCGAATAGCTGAGCGCCAGCACAAACATAAACATGCAGAATGTATAATAAAGCAGTTGCAGCAGATAGACTGACGGCGCATAACCATACACAAAATAGACAATCAGCATAAATGCCACAAAAAATAAATGGACAAATGATGCCGCGATCAGCTTGACAATCGGAATAATGCTGATCTTAAACACGACTTTTTTCACCAGATAACTGTACTCCAAAAGGGAGGTCGTGCCGTTATTGATCGCCTCACTAAAATAAAACCAGGGCACCAGCCCTGCTGTGAGCCACAATACATACGGCGCCTCCACGCCGACAGTCAATATCTCCTTCTTGTCCTGTCCCATCACATGACCAAACACAAACCAGTACAGCAGTACTGTGACAACTGGCTGTGTAAACGCCCACACACGCCCCAGATAGGAACCTGCATAGCGGTTTTTGAAATCATTCTTTGAGAGCTTCCAGATAAGCTGCCTCGACTGCCACAGCTCGACCGGCAGGGAAACCAGCCGGTCGTAAAACCGATAAAAAATTGCCATCGCACCGACAATGATGAGACATGCGATCACCTTCTTGACCGTCTCCTCCTGCGAATCCGCAAGCGGATTGTGATGGATGATGATGATCGCCGCAAGCACTGCCGCTGCAAGTGTTACAAGCAGCTTGACCGTAGTCTTGGATAACCCTTTTCTCATCGTCTAAAATCCTTTATGCCGCCCCATTTCGGGTCCTTCTCCGAAAATATCAATTCCATGCCCTCGGGGATTGGCCACTTGATGCCAATATCAGGATCGCTCCACAAAATTCCTCCCTCGTCATTGGGATGATAGAAATCCGTACATTTATAACAAAACTCCGCATACTCTGACAGAACCAGAAAACCATGGGCAAAATTCTTGGGAACAAAAAACTGTTTCTTATTCTCCTCGGACAAGAGGACACCATACCATTTTCCGAAAGTCGCGGACCCTTCTCTCAAATCCACTGCCACGTCGAACACCTCGCCGCGCACTGCACGGACAAGCTTATCCTGCGGAAACTCTTTCTGAAAATGAAGTCCCCGAAGCACGCCCCGCTTGGATGCGGACTGGTTGTCCTGTACAAACACCTGATCGATACCTGCCTCCTTAAAATCATTGTAATTATAAGTTTCCATAAAATACCCTCTGTTGTCGCCAAATACCTGCGGTGTTATCACCTTCAGCCCTTCGATGACGACACCATCCGCGACACATTCCTCTACTGTAATCTTTCCCATTTTTTCATGATTCCTTTCTATATATAATTAATTTAATGAAATACCTGCCGCAAAGCAGCCGCATTCCCCATGCAGCCGATTGCAGATTTTGCATTGATATTTAATCAATTCCCAGATAGCTGACATTGAGATCCACTCTGCCCTCGATTCCAGCCACAGCACCGCTCGATGTGTACTGCCACATATCATAGCGGCCCTCGTACTCCGGTGTCTGTCTGTACTCTGCCAGCCATATATTCGGCGCATCCATCTCATCCAGATTGAGATTGTTCAAGTACCAGTTGCGGCTCGCATACACGCCCGCATCGAGTCCCGCGTTCTGTATCGTCTGGCAGAACGCATTGACCACAGCCGTCCTCGTTCCCGGGTCCAGGCTGTCCGCTCTGCCGTTTCCGCCAGCGCCCTCCGTGTCGATAAACACAGGATAGTCGATCGCTGTCTCGCCAATCAGAGACACCACCATACTCGCCTCCTCGACCGCCTCGACCAGATTGGTTGCCTGCGTAAAGAAATAGACCCCTACCTTGATGCCCGCCTTCTTAGCGCCTGTCAGGTTTTTGTAGAAATACGGGTCCTCGATCAGCCAGCCAGAAGAAGAACCTCTATAGCCGCACCGTATGATAGCAAAATCCACGCCCTCTGCCTTCACAACCTCCCAATCGATCTCTCCGTTCCACTTGGATACATCTATGCCTAGCTGCACCGCATTGTCGCGCTCCTCCTCCATGTCGAGAAGTGCCTTGTACTGCGTGTCATCCTCATCTTCTCTGTCGATCTTCTTGTCCTTTGTGTCCTCCTTTAGGAAATCAATCTCGGACTCTGCATGTACGAAAAAGTCAATATCATCAATGACCGTGTAGGACACAATGGATTTCACCCTGACATTGACAGGCGCCGCCGGAACCTTAAACCCTGGTTGTTCACCCAATGACAGCTTGTACTCTCCCGGCTTGATATCCGAGATCAAAATCACACCGTCCTTGTCCTCATCCACATATACCCCCGTGTCTGCGACCTCCACGGCAAACTCCTGCCCCAGCACTGCATCACCTTTGTCATCCACAATCTTTACACGAATATCGCGCTCCACGGAGCTTGCCAGCACTGTGAGACTGCGCACTGGCTCACCGTTCTCATCCACCTCATCATATGTATTCTGATCAGTGCTGCCAGACGTCTGCACATCAAAGAACGCGCTGTCCTTCATAAATGCCGATAAATCTGCGCCATGCACCTTTCCGTCCGCTTCTATGATCTGTTTCGTGACATTCTCTGTACTGCTTACAGCAGAGGCATCTGCCTCTTTTCCCATCAGCCGGCTGTAGCCCGCAAACAGCACCACCGCCATCCCGACAAGCAGTGTACACAACACAAACAGTATCCCGATTTTCTTCCCCTTAGAGTCCATTGGCTACCTCTACAAGATATTTTCCATAATCCGTTTTCATCAGCGGGTCCGCGAGCTTTAACAACTGTTCTCTCGTGATAAAGCCGCGCTTGAATGCAATCTCCTCAATGCAGGAAATATACAATCCCTGTCTCTTCTGGAATGCACAGACAAAGTCCGCAGCGTCAAGAAGCGAGTCATGATTCCCCGTGTCAAGCCATGCAAAACCGCGCCCCATCGTCTCGACCGTCAGTGTCCCGCGCCGCAGGTATTCATTGTTGATACTTGTGATCTCAATCTCCCCGCGCGCAGATGGCTTTACATTTCTGGCAATCTCAACGACCTCATTGTCATAAAAATATAAACCTGGCACTGCATAATTACTCTTCGGATGTGCTGGCTTCTCCTCGATGGAGATTGCCTTTCCATCCTTGTCAAACTCGACGACGCCATACTCCCTCGGGTCCCGCACATAATAACCAAAAATCGTAGCGCCGCTCTCCTTGGCAGCCACGCGCTGCAATAGCTTCGAGAAGCTCTGCCCATAAAAAATATTGTCGCCGAGCACCAGCGCCACAGAATCTGTCCCGATAAACTCCGCGCCGATGATAAATGCATCCGCCAGCCCTCTTGGCTGCTCCTGCACCGCATATTCCATGTGAAGCCCCAGCTGCTCTCCAGTCCCAAACAATTCCTCAAACGTCGGAAGATCGCGCGGTGTCGAGATGATGAGAATATCCCTGATCCCCGCAAGCATCAACGTCGATAACGGATAGTAGATCATCGGTTTGTCATAGACCGGCATGATCTGTTTCGAGATTGCTTTTGTCAGCGGGTAAAGCCTTGTGCCTGAACCGCCTGCTAAAATAATACCTTTCATATTAATAATACCTTTTTCCTTCCACAACTTTACGCCAAAGTGGGAACGCCATACCTTCTCGGTACAGACGTTCCCTGTCTTGTTATCCTGTTCAATTACTTGTACATCTCTGCATAATATTTCTGGTAATCACCGCTTGTCACATTTTTCATCCAGTCTTCATGCTCAAAGTACCACTTGATTGTCTGACGAATGCCATCCTTAAACATCGTCTCCGGCTCCCAGCCAATCTCCGCCTTAATCTTGTCCGGTGCGATGGCATAGCGTCTGTCATGTCCCTTTCTGTCCTCCACATAGGTGATCAGGTCTTTAGATACCAGCTTCTTTCGCGGGTCATCATCGCCAAGCTGCTCTTGGAGTGTCTCAAGGATAATCTGAATGATCTCTATATTCTGCTTTTCATTGTGCCCGCCTACATTGTATGTCTCAAACAATCTGCCCTTCTCCTGCACCATGTCAATCGCCTTTGCGTGATCCTCGACATAGAGCCAGTCGCGCACGTTCTTGCCGTCCCCGTACACCGGAAGACTCTTGCCGTGCAGCGCATTGTTGATAATCAAAGGAATCAGCTTCTCCGGGAACTGATATGGTCCATAATTGTTGGAACAGTTTGTGATATTTGCCGGGAACTTATAGGTGTCCATATAGGATTTCACCAGCATGTCCGAGGACGCCTTGCTCGCTGAATAGGGACTGTGCGGCGCATAGGGCGTTGTCTCATAGAAGTATCCGCCATCCTCCTCAAGAGACCCGTACACCTCGTCTGTCGAGACATGCAGAAACCTTTTGCCCTCCTTGAAGCTGCCGTCTGGAAGCTCCCATGCCGCCTTGGCGCAGTTGAGCATCACCGCGGTGCCTAGCACATTTGTCTGCACAAAAATCTCCGGGTTCTTGATACTTCTGTCCACATGACTCTCTGCGGCAAAGTGTACTACCCTGTCAATATCATTCTCCGCAAAAATCTTTGCGATGGCATCCTTGTCTGTGATGTCTGCCTTGATGAAGGTATAATTCTCTCTGTCTTCAATCTCCTTGAGATTCTCGAGATTCCCCGCATACGTCAGCGCATCCACGTTGATTATTCGAATTTCGTTGTCATATTTTTGAAACATATAGTGAATATAATTCGATCCAATAAAACCAGCACCGCCAGTCACCAAATAAGTCCTCATTCAATCCTTACCTCCGAAATCTTTATTATTGCACTATTTTATCCTAAATTTACCAATATTGCAACCCTTATATGCTTCTGTCCACTTATTCCAGCTCCGAATGCTCTAATATCCTAAATAACTGTAATTCAAATCCACCTTGGTGCTGATTCCGCTGATTGTTCCCTTGCTTGAATACTGCCACATATCGTATCTGCCTTTGTAGGTCGGCGCAGTGGAATACTGTGCGAGCCAGATCTTGTAATTGCCGATCGCACCCATATTCAGTTTGTCCTCAAACCATGTTTTTGATGCATAAATTCCCGGTTTGTATCCCGCGCTTGCAACTGTCTGGCAAAACGCATTGACCACTGCGGTCCGTGTCGCCCTGTCGATCTTGTCCGCCCTGCCGCCACTGGACTCCGTGTCAATAAAAATCGGATAGGTGAGATTATATCCTTTCACAAGACTCACCGCAAGCGACGCCTCCTTGACCGCCTCAACCTCATTGATCGCCTGAGAGAATACATACACACCAACCTTTAAGCCAGCCGCCGTAGCGCCCTTGATGTTCGTCCGAAACGACTGATCCTCAATCAGCGCTCCCGTCAGGGAACCTCTGTAGCCGCAGCGTATAATGACATAGTCTACACCGGAGGCCTTGACAGCCTTCCAGTCAATCGTTCCGTTGTGCCTTGATACATCGATGCCAAATGTCGATCCATTGACAGTCGTCGCAATCGCACCGTCTGTGCCGAAATTGTATGTAACGCCTTGGATAATCTGTGTTCCAGTCACAACATTACCGTTTTTGTCATAGAAATAAGTCTTGCCGTCTATCGTCTGCCACCCTGTATAGATATACTGGGGCTGTGCTGCAATATAAAACTCCGTTTGGTTATAGTAGTCTGCATAGACCGCTTCTTGATAAGTGCCGTCTGCATTTTTGATATAAATCTGGTTTCCATTCTTGTCTTTGAGTTTGGTGGTTGTATCGGAGTTTGCATTGGAATTGATCGTCACGACACAGGTCGCTTTCTTTGGCTTGTCCTGCTCGTCCTTCTCCTTGGTCGAAGCTGTGATGGTAGCGCTTCCCGGCGCAACACCAGTCACAACGCCCTTCTCGTCCACTGTTGCCACCTTCTTGTCAGAGGTCTCCCATGTGACGCCCTCGTCACTCTTGTAATTCGTCACAGTCGCCACAAGGGTCGTCGTGCCGCCCACCGCAAGATAGACATCACTTGTCCGGTCGAGAGAGATGGACAATTCTTTCTCTGACGCGCCTTCCAAAATCTCAACCTCTACACTGCTTGCAATTTCCAGTTCTCTGCCATAAGCATCCTGTATCCCTGTAACTTTGGCCGTAATATGCACTTTTCCAGCTTTCACACCAGTCACAACACCGTCCGATGCGACCGTGGCAATAGACTTATCACCGCTTTCCCACTCAATCGGCGGGAATTTCTCTTTGATCGTCTCTGTGCTGTCGTCCTGCTTCGTATACACGAGCTTTTCTGGCTTAATAGTCAATGTCTCACCAACAACACAGCTATCTGCACTCTTATTCAACGTAAGACTGCCCGAAACAATCTCGGCTGACACAGATGTATCCTCGACTGTGATCGTACACTCCGCGCTTGCACTCTCTGTTGTCTCACTTTTCTTCTCCTCTGACTGACCCTTTGTCACCTTCTTGTACGTATAGCCTACAATCTGTTCCGCATCATCCTTGATCGGTGTACAGTTCCCTTTTTCCTCATCCGATAATTGTTCATAGTCCTCCACAGAAATATCCAGGATCTCCTCGGTAGGTTCTTTGGACTCCGTTGTCGTCGTGATCGTTTTTTTTGTGACAGTATAGGTGATCACTGCTGTTCCTGCGGCTTTGGCGCTCACCTTTCCGCCGTCCACAGACGCTACCGTCTCGTCAGAGCTCTTCCACGCCGCAGTGTATTGATACTCGATATCACCCTCTTTGGTGTCCGAGAATTCTGTCCCTTTTAGCTCCGTACTCGCCCCGACACTCAATGTTACCTCGGTTTTGTCTAAGGACACATTCAACGTATCAAACAACATCCTCGCCGCAGCCTTCGATGTCTGTGAAGGGTCTGCGATTGTATTCTGATCCACCAGCAGATAGCTCTCTGTACCACTCACAGGCGTTTTGGTGGACTCCACCCACTCCACGGTATCTTTGAGCACCTCCGCCTCCGCGGCAGCGTCATTTTTCTCGGTGTCCTCCGCCGCTACATTGATCTGCTTCTCCGTCTTGACCTCATCCTGCACATTGATGACTACATACTCTACCTTGTCCTTTACTGTAACCTGCTGCGCGATGGTCGGAAAAGTATACTTCTCTGTAGAGGTGATAATCGCATCAAACACACCTGCATTCACATTCTGCGCATAGATAATTCCATCCATATCATCGTCTGTGAGCACAAGCTTCTTTCCCTTTGAGCTGGTCAGTGTCACCTCAAAGACAGTTCCTGTGATAAGCTCCCCTGTGTATTCATCCGTGAATCGAATCTTCAAATCTTTCTCCACTGACACAAAGCTGACATTCACCTTCCCAGATGCCATTGGCTCTGTAGACTCCTCCTCTGTGCTGGAAGACTCCTCTGTGCTCGCATCCTGCACAAAGGCTCCTGACAGCGCAGCATTCGACATGGCAAGCAGCCCGTCCTCCCCCGCAACGCCCATATCCTTAAGCGTACTTCCTAGCGGTGCAAGCGCTGTAATCTGTTTATCGAGTGCACGAGACTGCATAAACATACTAAAAATAACAATCGCCGCCACCAAAAGAACAACACCGGTGGATGCAAGGATTGCATCAAATGCAGTCAGGTGATGCAGCCGTTCCTTAATCGCCGCCATAAAACTGAGCGGTTGCTTTGCTGCATCGGCGCCAAACGATGCAGGATCATTTGCGTAGTCCTCCTCATATGCTATATCAAAAGTGTCCTCATTATAGTCTTCATAGTACTCATCATCATAATACTCGTCCGACTCGTAATATCCGTCCTCCTCATCATAGTATGCGTCCTCTGCACACTCATAATAGCTCTCTGTATCCTCCGCATAATCCTCCGCTACATAAGTTTCGATATTGATTTCTTTCGTGTTGTACAGTGTCTCCGCAGCGTCGTATCCCTGAGAATCCTCATATGCTTCTGCGGCTTCACACTCATCTGATTCTACGAACGTCTGCTGATCATACGCTCCAGCATTATCACACTCCTGTTCCTCATCGTATTCTTCATAGGATTCCATCTCGTCGTACTCGTCGTACTCCTCATACGGTTCTGTCTCATCATGTTCTTCCTCGTATTCTTCATAGGATTCTGCACCAGCCTCATCATGCTCCTCTTCGTATTCCTCATACAATTCTGCACCAGCCTCATCATGCTCCTCTTCGTATTCCTCATACGAGTCCGCGCCATCGTACTCCTGCTCATCCTCGTATTCCTCATACGCTCCGTACCCTACAGACTCCTGTGCCTCCTTGTACTCCTCCGCGTATTCCTGCATTTCATCGGAAGTATATGCGCCGACCACCGCACTCTCACTAGAATAAGCGACAATATACTCATCTTCTTCATCGAAGTCATCATCGGAAGTTACATCTTCCTCATTGTCATTTGGTTCCTCCTCGTACTCCTCATACAGTGATTCCTCATATTCCTCATACAAACCTTCTATATATTCATCAGTATATTTTCCTGTTTTTCTTCCGTTTTTATCTCTGCCATGCGCTCCAAATGCCCTCTTATCTTTCATCCTGTTCTCCGCCGTCCGGCCTCCTCCTTTACCTGCTATATCTCTGCCGTATGAAACGACCGTTAACAATTACGTAACAATTATAACAAAGCGCTCTCAATCGCTCAACTTATTTTTCACGAAATCCAAATACAAATTCTGACATCGTTACCATTCGCAAACACACATAATGCAGCGAAACTGCCAATCCTACAGATTAAAAACAAATATCCCCGCCATGATACACACTATGCCCACCAGTTTTCGAATGCTGATCTTCTCGCCAAAGACAAAATACCCTAACACCAGCACCATGACATTTCCCAGCGATTCAATGACAGGTCCATGCTTGTACGCCAGACCGCTGTAGGAATAAACCGTCAGAAGCATGGACATCAGCAGCAGTCCATAACCGCCAAGAACATACTTATTTAGATATTCACCCACCACCGAACGATGTGTGTTCAACGTGCTTTTCTTGAGCAGCACCTGTGACACAGAGGCGATCATCACCGAGAACAGCATAGTCGCCGCATATCTGTTAAACATTTGTGTCTTCCTCCGTTCCTGTATTAAGAATCCACGTCCCTATTACCACCAGCAATACGCCAAGAATATTCTGTATGGTAATTGTATCATGAAAAAAGACCACTGCCCACACCATCGACCACACCACCGCCATCGAGCGGTTGGCATATGCCACAGAAAGCTCAAAGCGCTTGATCATCTGCTGCCACAATATCGCGTACACGCCTAGCATCACAAACTCCATCCCAAAAAAGAACAGAAAACGGAGTATATCACCGCCGCTGCCAGACGCCTCCTTAGACATCACACTCGAAACGGAATAGAGGACAATTACGCCCTGTAGCATCAGCACGTTCTTTAATTTGTCGAGTCCCTTCATTACACCCCGCTGCGCCTCCTCAGCCCCCTGCCTCGATCACATCCGCGTCAAGAAGCCCTTGTTCCTTATATACCCAATAGTAATTGTAATCCATATAGATAAAATACCCCTGCACAAAACGAAACAGAAAATATCCCTGCTCCTCCATGCTTCCGCGCATCTGTTTGCCGCTAGACAACACGACAAACGCACATTGCTCGTTGCGTGCACAACGCACTACCTCTGCCACATCATAGACATTCTGATCGCCCTCCATCGCATCGTAGAGTGCATTCTGAAAATTCCAAGCAGGCTCCATCATATTTCTGCCATAAGGTGTGAGTATATCCGCTGTATATTGTCTCAGATACGGCAGCAGCTCCGCGGGCAGGACTGCGATCGGTTTATAATTGTCCAGTCGAATGGCGTCTGCCACATCTATTACCTGCTGAGGAATATGATATGCATTGACCGCCTTGAAATGCAATGTCTTGGTATAGACGAGATCTCCGTTGATCAAGATCACCAAAACTGCCATGAGAAATATCAATGCCTTTGTGCCAAACCGCTTCAAATGTGCCATCAGCCTCACGACACTGTAGCACACCAGCAGCCCCATCGGCAGCGACCACAGAACACGGTAATAGACATCCTCGTCGATCTTCATCCCAATCCATGCATAGACGGGGCATAAGAATACTGCGCTAAGTGCCGCCACGAGATACAGCAGCACGACACGTACCTTCCTGTCCTTCTCCATTCCCCACAGAAAACATAATGCGATCAAAAACAGAGGAATCAAAAAACTGTTTCCATTATATAACAGGACATCTTCGACGACCGCTTTTGTGGCCGCAACCAACTCATCCAACATTATATTTCTCCTACCTTACGATAAAAAAGCACACTGCGAGCAGCAGACAGGGAACACAGCACAGAAACAGATCAGCGCCATACCGAATGCTTTTTTTCTTGATGCCGATCATCACAGCCGCAATCCCAGTAATGGTGGGAATCACCATAAAAGCTACACTCGTCGCAAAGACCGCTGAAAGACATACGCAGACAAACAACAGCCACATCCCCTGGCTGACACTCTCCTGCGCCAGATATAACAGGCAAAGAAACATCGCAGGAAGAACCATGCCCGCCATCAGTCCCTTTCCCTGCCAGATTCTTGTCATGGCAAAGGTCTCTGTCGTGTACAGTGATATGTTGCCATACATAAACCATATTGCGAGCAAGATCATAAAAATGGGCTTGTAGTTCTTCCGATTCCACAACAGCCTGCTCGCAATCTGCCCATACACACAGTACATAAATCCCAGCCAGACCGGCGCAAGTACGCTGTGTGCCACAACTGCCGGCGCGATACCGCTCAGCCTCGACAGCCACGCCTGATAGATTGGCGTCGGCGAGAAGGCATGTCTGACATCAAGCGGATAGATATATCCTGTGTAGGCGTCTCTCAGATACATCGTGTCAAAGGTATTGGTGATCACTGACGTCGCAATATAGTAAGCATCATCTCCGTCATAGTACTCATACACGACCGCATATGCCATCTGGAATAAAACGATCAAGAAAAAGACACACCACCCCAGCTTTACATGCAGCGGCATTTCCCTGATCTGCCGTATCTCCTCTAAATAGCACCGCCAGAGCTGGCGCCCCTGCCAGAGGGAGAGCAGCAGGACAAGGGCAACGATACAGGTATAAACAATCACCAGCACTGTAAAACGCAGCTCCAGCAAAATAAATGGGACCGCTGTCAGCTCAAACAGAAAAAAGCTCACAAACCACCCGCAGACATACGTCATTGCGGGTGTCTTTTGCAAGCGGTTCATATGCTTTACAGGTATAAAACCAAGAAAAAACGGCACTGGCAGCACCAAAGCCAACAGTATTCCCCACTTTATCATCTCCACGTGATCTGTTCTCCTACATTTCGTTTCTCAATGCCTGTATCGTTCCCCATTTGTACAGTTTATATTCTCAAAGCACTATTTATCTACTTCCTTCTCGCCAAAATACAGTGACAGCTCCGCCGCAATATGTTCTCCCAGCACAATATTTCCGTTATCCTTTGGATGCAGTCCGTCTCTCAGATAAAAATCTGATGAAGCCTTGTCAGAGCAGTCCATAAATCCCGTGCTGTAAAGGTCGATGACATGAAATCCAAACTCTTTGGCGAGCTTTCGCTGCACCTCCATATAATCATTCAGCGTCGGCTGCCCATTGATATCTGTGTAATTACATTCCACCGTCTTCGTCGTGTTGTAGGTCGTCACGAAGAAGATCTCTCTGTCCGCATAGTATTCCTGGAGCTGTTTCATAAAATACCGCACAGATCCACAGTAGCCCGCAGTGCTGAGCTTGTCATTCACATCGCCAAACCGCTTATTCACCGGTGTGCTAAGATAATCATTAATACCTGCAAACACTACGATTATATCGGAATCCACATTGGTGACATTGCCAAAGTTCAGGGCAAGAGACAGCTCCTCATCTCCATAGACCGAGAACATCCTCCCGCCCATGCCATGATTGAGCGTCTTCTTAAAATGAAGATACGAATCCGCATAGGTGACATAGCTGATACGATTACCGTTGATATCGACTGCACTCGTGATTCCCTCTGTGATACTGTCCCCGATAAACACAATGTTCTTATCACTAAAGTCATAAGCATTGTTCGCGAGAATCTGCCTGTCCATCTGATTAATTCTCGACGTCTTATCCTTCGAGTTCTTGAGGGTGTACAATAACTCTCTTGCCTCCTCAAAGTTTTTCTGCTGCTCCCGACGCGCCACAAGCTCCCCTTCCGAGAGCTGCGAAATATCCTCCTCTTGCGGCTCCGTGGCGCTCTCCTGTGTGTCAGACTGCTCCTGCTCTGATTCGATCGTCTCCTGCGTCTCTGCCGGTGCTGTCTGTGTCATTGTCTCCTGCTCTGACTCTGGGCTTGTCTCCTCGCTGGACTGCTCCTTGTCTGTCGGCGCAGTTTCATAACAGATACACCCTTCTACACACCCTGTCCAGTTTTCATTGTCCCGCACAATGACGGTCTCTTTCACCAGATCTGTCCGCTCTCCGCAGCCGGAAAGCAAGACGGTCATTGTCATGAACATTGCTACCATTGATTTCTTTTTCATCTTTTTTCTCCTCTTGATACCATTAACAAATTTTAAGGCAAGAGTTCTGTCTCATAAAATCACGGTACGATACGCTTCATACATTCGGCTTCATCAGCGCGGTTGCCGGACATATAAAACGCTGCAAGCGCTTCACTCCTCTCATCCAAAAGCTCAGCACGGGCAGTCAGATTCCCGGGATGGAACATCAATTCCAACGCCTGTTTTGTCCTGTCCGCATAGGCTTTGTATGCCGGAAGCAGTGCCTCTACTACCTCCATTTTCATCTCACAGGTATAGAAGATGCCAAAAAACAGTGGCGCCTCTATTCCCTTACTTTGCAGAATTTTTTTATTTCGATCTGCATATATCTTTAGGATACACCATTTCACCCAGTTGATCGCCGGTACTCCTCTGCGCATCTTAGCGTGATGCATCAACGGAGCTGCCGGGTCCACTGGCACGCGAATCTGGTGAATGCCAGGTTGTTCAAATTCCCTCTCTAATAATACTTCCATCAGACTGTCAAACACAAGCGGAATCATATGGTAATGCTGATGGGAGTCGATCGCTGAGATCCTGTAGTCATTCTCTGTCGTCACAGCGCGAAGCTGTGCTGCAATCTCTAATTTGAGCTGTCTGACAAGCTTTTGCCGCCCAGCTCCTCTCTTCATATAATTCCATCGAAAAAACTGTATAAACGATTTATCAAAAAAACCGGAATTATCTACCAAATCAGGCACTTTATCCGCTCCGGCAAGAGGTCTGCCCTCCACAAAATTCAAATGCAGGACACGCCGGATCTGTGTTCCATCAGGGTCCACCTGATCCAAAAGCGCAAGCGATTCCCTGAGTGCATCCGTGTTCGGCAATACGCTGACACTGTTGAGCACCCCATCCCGATAACAGCTCAAAATCCGTTCGGACTGCGCTGCTGTCACGCCATAATCATCTGCGTGAAACCAAATCTTTCCTCTCATACACGATTTCTTCGCTCCCTGCAAATATATTTCAAAAATTTAATGTTCGTCGTCACATACCGCTTCCACAGGCGCCTTGGGTCCTGCAAGAGCCTGTACAGCCATTCCAAACACAGCATTTGCATGATACGCGGCGCACGCTTTATCGTTCCAGCCAGGTAATCAAATCCTGCCCCCACACCAATTGCCACTGCATTCAGCCTGCCTCGATGGTCGTACATCCACTGCTCCTGCTTGGGTGCGCCGAGCCCGACCCAGACAAAATCCGGTCTGGCCTCATTGATGAGCGCTGTCACTTCCCGGTCTTCCTCCTGCGTGAGCGGTCGAAACGGTGGTGCATACATCCCTGCGATCGCCACCCCAGGATATTCCCTCCGAAGCGTGACACGCATCGCCTCCAACGTCTGCGGCGTCGAGCCATAGAAAAAATGGCGGTATCCATTCTGAGGTGCCCGCTGAAACAGTTCCGTCATCAGATCAGGTCCCGTGACACGCTGGGCATCCTTGAAGCCTGCATGTCTGCTGTAGACCGACAGCGGCGCCCCGTCAGGCAGCGCCATTGCCGCACTGTTCTGCACCCTCCGATACGCTTTATCCTCATACGCCAGTACCGTCGTGTGCACATTGGACACACAGATATAACTTCCTCTCAGCGCATCGAGATTTGTATCGAGATAGTGGAGCGTATCTGCCATATTCGTCACATTAATATTTGTCTTTAAAATTTCACAGTACTGTAGCTTAGACACTCTACCTCGAACCCTTTCTTCCCAAAACGGTAAACACCGTCATAAACAAAATCTTGATATCCAGTCCCAGGGACCAGTTATCGATATATGCTAAATCCAGCTTCACAATCTCCTCAAAATCCTGAATATCACTCCTGCCGCTGACCTGCCACATTCCTGTGAGCCCCGGCGTGATGCTCATGCGCCGTCTGTAATATCCGTTATACTGCTCAAATTCATCCTCCGTCGGCGGGCGCGTGCCGACCAGGCTCATATCTCCCACTAGAATATTGAGAAATTGCGGTGTCTCATCGATGCTTGTCTTTCGAAGGAATCTGCCAACCTTGGTGATACGCGGGTCATCCTCCATTTTGAACATCAGTCCTTTCACCTCATTGCGCGCCTCCAGCTCCTTCTTGCGCGCCTCCGCATCTGTGTACATGGAACGGAACTTCCAGATTTTAAAGCGCCGTCCGTTTTTACCGATGCGCGTCTGCGAAAAGAATACCGGTCCCGGCGAGTCAAGCCGGATCGCAAGCGCCACAAAGGGCGTGAGCACAGCCGTGATCGCAAGTCCGACGAGCGCGCCGATAATATCCACAAGCCGCTTGATCAGAAGCCTCCTCGAATCCATTGTCTTTAGTGAAAAGGAAATCACACTGTAGCCTGCCATCTGCTGCACATAAGTGTTGGGATTAGATCGGCTGAACAAGTCAACGTTATAGTGACATGTGAGTCCCATCTCCTCAAATTTCCAGACCATATCACGTATCTCTGTGACCGGAATACCCGGCAGACAGATAAACACCTCGTCCACCGTCATCTGAATAACCGTCTCATAGAGCTCCGCCTTCGACGCCACAACGGGGACTTCTTTGATTCTGCTGCCCCTTCGGTCCGCATCATAGATGACCGCCGCCGTAATATCATAATACCACTCCTTGCGCTCGATAAGATTCCCCAGAAGCTCCTCCGCCATGCTGTCGAGCGCGACCACAAGCATCTTCTCAGCACTCGTGCTCTTGCGATAATATTTCCACATCGCCTTCTTAAAGACCATATGCAGCACATACGCTATTCCGATATTCAAAACTGCAAAAAACACATAAACGGAGCGCGAGAACGCATAGGCCTGCTGTGTGAGATACAACACCAGCACCAGCCCCATGACAATAATGACTGTATATCTCACTGTATAGTAAAATTCCTGATAGTAACCTCTCGTAAAAAAATTTCTGTTGGCATCGAGAAACATATTGTAGAGCAGGCACAGAACAACAATGTATGCCCCTACCATGAGATGAAACTGTTTGGGATAATTTTCGTAGTTAATGACGTTGAATCGAATAAACAATGCCAAAGCATAGGACACTACAGCGCTCAGAATGTCGATGAGCAGGATGCTGTAAGTCTCTATCATTTTGTTTTTCCTTCTGACGTTCTCCATGTTACTCCCTCAAACCCTCTGCCAATACTGTGCATTATATCATGTTCCACAATCTTTGTCAAAAATCCGGGTTGTATGCTCCCCGGTAATTTCTAAATAAAATTTTCATCAACTCGCTGTTTCCTTTGAAAAAGCTGATTTTTGTCGGAGTTTTTCCCTTCTTGGGATACACGCGCTTGACTGGAATCTCACATGCCCTGTAGCCAAGCTGCGTCGCCCTGACTGACAGATAGGCAAGCAGCTCATAGGTCATAAAGACATCGCGCAGCGGCGCCACCCGCTCGTCTTGCAGATACCGCGCAGAGTAAGCCCTGTAGGCATTGGTCGTATCGGTGAAACGCTGCCCAGCCGTCGCAGAGATCACAGGCGCATGAATCAGACGGACTGCAAGCAGCCTGCTAAAGGGCGTGTTGACCGCCCTTCCTCCCCGGACAAAACGAGAACCCTGCACCAAGTCATATCCCTCCTCAAGCTTTTGTATGAAACGCGGAATATCCTCGATACTGTCCTTGTAATTGCCATCTATGGTGATAATCCCCTTGTAACCTCTCCTGAGCGCCCAGTAAATCCCCATCCGAAGCTGTGCGCCCTGCTTTCCTTTGTCCTTCTTGACGAGCAGTGTATTGACTTGCAGCTTCCTTAGTCTACGCTCCTGTAAACTGCCGTCCGTTGATCCCCCGTCGCAGATCACGATATCTGCACAGTCCGCGATATGATGTTTATACGCGCGGTAAAGTTCTTTTAAGATGCGCTCTCCCTCATTGATCACCGGGATTAATACCACATACGCCTTTGTCTTTGGTGCATACTCATCATACGAAAAAGCTGGAACGCCCATTCTTCCTCCATAGATCATGCAAACATCTCCCTTCCATATGCCAATATCTCGTCTAACAGCGCAATCCGGTCCACACCGTCCTCCGTCTTGCCCATCTCCACCGACACATAGCCTTGATAGTTATTCTCCCGCAGAAAAGCAGCCAGTTCCCCATGAAACCCTCTCCGGTCCACGCTGGTCACAATGGGTTTTAAAAAAGGCTCACTGAGATGCACATGGCTGATCAGCGACACATTTTTCTCCAGCACCTCGACGCGCTCTTTGTTCTCAATCATCGTTCCGATATCAAGATTGAGCCGGAATCCGTCTGATGCCACTTCCTGAATAAGCTGTATCGCCTCCTGCGTCGTATTGATATAGTTCGTCTGATAGATTGCGGGGTTTGCCTCCATGCCAATCACCGCCTGCTGCGATGCCGCATAGTCGCCAATCTCCTTAAAAAATGCCACGCCCTGCTGCCACAGTGCGCGATCTGCCCGATCTGGCAGCGCTCTGTTTTTGGGACTGCCAAACACGAGATTGGCACACCGGACAGCACCTGCGAAATCAACCGCTTTTTTCGTATACGCCAAAAGCGTCCGCCGCTGCTCCGACGCCGCAAAGAGCTTCTCTGTCCTGCCAAACCAGATAGACTGCATGGACGGAATCGCAAAGCCTTCCTCGCTGGCAAACGCCTCCCGCCATGCTCTCGCCGCCTCCAAGTCCTCATACGGCGCCGTCTCAAAAAAACGTGTCGGTGCGATTTCCAGTCCCGTGTAGCCATATTGATGCATCAGCGCATAGACTTGATCGTCCTCTTCGGATGTCCACGCAATATTTGATATCGAAAGCTTCATCGCTGTTCTCCCTCTTTGATCATGTGCTCCACAAACATCTTAATGTCTGTCAGGACTGCTTCCTTATCATAAATATAGCCGTCCCTGCCGCCAAATTTCGAGGCGTATGTAGTCCTGAAATCATACTTTGCCGGGACTCCCTTCAATTCATTTTTAAAGACTTCCCCTGTGAGCGTCTTGTACAGCTCCGCGGCAGAAACCGGCTCCGTCGCAACATTTAAGAGCGTGATCCCCTCGTTGAGCGCTGTCTGAATATCCTCCCAGAGCCGCCCTAAGGAATAAAACTGAAACGTGCTTCGGCTGTCCGTGAAATTGAGCGCCGTAAAGCCAAGTTTTTTAAACTTTTTCTTCAAAAGCTCCCTCTTTTCCCTGTCCAGACTCTTGCATCTGTAGAACCCGTTGCCCGCTGCCTCATAGCAGTCCTCAAGCAGGATGCCCTCACCAGCCTTCTCAAGCACTTTGAGTTCCTGGAGCTTTTCCTTTTTCAGCATCGTCGGTATCACATTCATATAGTCATAGATGAAGTTTTTCTTGATATTATAGCCATATAATCCCGGAAGCCTGACAATCAGTGCATCTGGATAATGCTTTCTCGCCCACGCTTCGAGATAATATCGGTTTAAGCCATAAGGATGTATGCCGTTTCCTGTCCCGCCCTTGCCGTCAGAAAACACAGAGTCCGTCTCATCTACCCCCACAGGATTTTTGTAGACATCAATTGTGGAGATCAGCACTAGCCGCTGCGGATTGATCGCCTTGATATTTGCCTCCGCCTCCAGAATCTGCTCCAGATCGCTCTCCGGCGCGCTGTTTGCAAGGTATTTCTCCGCACGCACCCCCGCATAGATGAGCACCTCCGGCTCCAGCCCGTACGCCTTCTCTATATTTTGCGAGTTAAACACGCCCTTGATGCGGTTTCTCGCCCTCGAATAAAGATTGCTTCCTACAAATCCTGAATAACCAACCAATGCTACCATATTACCCCTCCATCTTCCTATCGATTTTTATTTACATTTTTTCTATACTCTCAAAGCTGTATTTCTTGCGCCTGAATACCAAATCCACCAAAATCTGTAAATACTTGATAATGATGGTCAGAATGCCAAACAGCCCAAAAAAGGCAAACGACATAAAAAAGAGCGTCGTCGTCCAGCCTGCAACCGGATTGCTAAACAAATATACGACTGCGGAGTACGCCGCGACCAGCACCGCAACGAGCATCATGAGTACCGTCATCGTCACCGCAAACCGATAGCCGAGTTCTGTGAATAAGATCATACTGTTGACCGCAAGGTCTGTCCGGTACTTGCGCTCTGTCTTATCCTGCTTTGCCGTCTGGGCGCCTGCTGCCTCATATCGGATGTTTGCTGTTTTCAGCCCGCAGTTTGCATACACTGCCTTGCGGTACGGCACAGACTTGTTCATGCTGCTGATGCGGTTGATCACCCTGCGGCTGAGTACCCGAAAGCGCTCTGTGCCCAATTGATACGAAAAGTCTGTGAACCGATTGAATACATGATAAAATATGCTCGATGTAAACCGCTGTTTCCTGTCAGGGGAAGCGCTCACTATGTCGTATCCCTCAAGTGACTTCCGATAGACATCCATGATCACCGACGCTGCGAAATCCGGGACACAGGCATCAAACTCCAGCACAAAATCCCCGATCGCCAAATCCATGCCCGCATTCATCGCGGTCTCCACCCCATGAAAATAGCTCATGTTCAGCACGGTCACTGTCGTGCTTTTGGCATGTCTGCCAATCTCGCGCAGGATCTCAACACTGTTGTCCTGCGAGCAGTCATTCACACAGATGATCTCCGAGTGCTCAAAATGCTCCTCCAGCATGGTCATCACCGTCCGCAGAAAATCTGCGATCGACGCCGCATCATTGTGCACATAGAGCACCGCGGACATAAAATTCTTTTCCTTGCTTGTCATGTGCTATACCCCTTCCAATATATCGTCAAGGTCGTACACTGTATTGATTTTGCCCGACAAAACGCCGACAAACGTAGGATTTGACGTGTATGTTCGAACGACCGTGGGCCTCGAATCGTCAATCTCCGAGCTCATCAAGATCGGTTTCATCGAAAACAGAGAATCTTTGTACGTAAACCCATATTCATCGCGCAGGTATTTGCGTGCAAGGTTTGCCATATATGGAAATGCCGTGCGCGGCTTTGCCTTACAGAGATTGCAGTTTCCCAGGTGTGCGGCGCTGCAGATGCCCTCGCTGTCCGCCTGACAAGGAAAGCGCGGCACCTCGTCATAGCTTGTCGCATGCGGTGTGAACGTCACCGACGTGAGCGAGTGCAGCCCGGTCTTGCCAAAGGGCATAATCGAGAAAAAGGGACCATCCATCACCGTAAATCCATATTCCTTTAAGGTCTCATTCACGTCGCAGAGAATAATCTCGCAGAGTTCGTATTTGATGCCAAACTTGTCAAAGCCCAACAGGTCTAAAATCTGGTTTGTCGATGCGTAGGTGGCATTGAGCACGAAACCTGAACGGTACTCAGCCATCTCCCCTGCCTCGCTGACATACAATGCATAGACATCCTGCAATTTCTCGATGCGCTCTATATTGACTCCGAAGTGAATCTCCAAAAGCGTTCCCATCTCCAAAAGCTTCTCCATCAAATAATCTCTTAATATAAAGGCATCATATGTGTACTCCCGCGTTAAGAACGCACCGTCACACATGCCTTCCTTAAAGAATTTTCCCGGATGAAGCTCCTCGCACGGAATCTGTGCCGCATCGCAGAACTTTTTGAACTGTGCACCGTCCGACCAGGAATACTCGCTAGATGTCGCATACACCTTCTGAAATTCGCGGTTGATACAGAACCCATAGTCCTCATTAAAGCGCGCAAAATACCCCGCTGACTTCATCGCCGTCGAGAGGGAGCGGGGATAATGATACCCCTGATGCACTCTCGCCTGATTGATATAGGTCGCCCGCTGAAACGGCGCCGCCTCACACTCTAACACCAGCACGCGCTGTCCCAGTTTTGCACAAAAAAGTGCGGCATACAGCCCATACAGCCCTGCACCGATGATAATTTTGTCAAATGATCTGTTTTTTTCCATGGTCAATTTGCCCTCTGTCCCTCCATGTCTTTTATATTGATTGTAAACTAATTTTTCGCCGATGCCAACACTTATTTTTAACGAAAACAAACAAAATTATGAGTATGGCTGTTATTGTGATCAACAATCCGGCCTTTAATCCATAGGTAAAATAATGAAACGCGATGTGATGCGCTCCCTCGGGAATCTCAATTCCCATAAACATGTCATTCATCTGATAGATTTTGACCTGCTCACCGTCCACATACGCACGCCATCCCCTGCTATACGGAACCGCCATGCACAAAATCTGAGGCTTGTCAGCAGACACCTCACACGCCAGTTGATTATTTCTTACAGTGATGTCTGTAATCAATGTCTGACGGCGCTCGTTTACACAGTCGGCAAAATCTGCAAAATCATAGGCGTACAATTTCAAATGGGTGATCGGAAAACGCTCCTTTTTATGAAAAGAAATCTCAATCTCCTGCTCCTCACTAGAGGATGCCGCCCCCATGTTTACTCCGGCAGTTCCATTGAAGAAACCCTGAGAAATATTTACCTCCTTAAGCCGCTCCTCCCTCGGAAGCTTCACGGAAAAACTGCCTCTTAAATCCACCTCATCAAAGGAGACATAATTCTCCCCCTGTGTCTTTAGCGCTGCCTTCAAAGTCACTACTGCACCAGCTTTTAGTCGCAGCTCACCATCCACAAGCGCCCCCTTCTCTATCCCTGCAATCTGATATTCCAGTTGCCGTAACTCCTCCAAGGGCGCCTCTTTTCTCGGAAGCGTTCCCTCATAGTCCTTCACCGCCGCTGTCCGCAGCATAATCTGCTGTTTCTCAAATCCATTTCTGCCCTCATACTCCCCCTCTGCAAGCACAGTGTCATATGTATAAAAAAGCGGCAGCGCATTGCTGTTTTCGTACAGGGACCATTCGCCGTCTTTGGTCTCTTTCACCTT
Source organism: uncultured Lachnospiraceae bacterium (assembly GCA_910586405.1). Lineage (GTDB taxonomy): Bacteria > Bacillota > Clostridia > Lachnospirales > Lachnospiraceae > COE1. The sequence continues at coordinate 44,545 of CAJUII010000001.1, read as the reverse complement.
GTTGTACCCATAAGGTACAATCACCTCCGATGCCGTCCGCTTTAGCATATATTTCACGGCAGATAAAGTCTCCAATACGGTACGCTGGTCCAACCCTACATTCATATGGTTCATGGACGAGTCCGGGTTCACATCCCACGCTAAAAGTCCAGATGTAAAACTGGGATTTTCTATGCTGAAATATTCTGATAATCCATAATAATTTTGAAAGAGTGCAATATTCTGACCGTTTCTAGGTTCTGTGAACGTGCGCTCATTGCTGACACGGTAAACACTCCTATCCTTTATCAGTTCCGCCCGCACATCCCGCTCCTGCACGAACGAGATCTCCCGGTCAATCGAATTGCACTGCCAGGACTTACAGATCAACAATACCATCACCGCAAAAAATCCAAGACAGCACCATCTGCGTCTCCCTGCTCTCTTAGCAAGCGGATACATCAAAAGTAAAAAAACTAATATCACACCATAAGACACCATCACAATCCGAAACGCTTCCGTATCAAACAGGTCCCTCTTCTTCCCCCACAATCCCAGAACGCCATAAACGCCAACAAGAACCAGCTTTTGCAGCAGATTGAGCTCGTCTATCGTATCCCAGCTGACGGCGACCAGAAAGGCAACATAGAACACCAAAAGCAGTTCCCATCTGTCATAAATCTCCCCGAAACCCGACATCACGCAGCTGACTGCCGGAATCCACGCGAGCACAAGCATCGTGATGATATTTCTCCGCTCCGTCCTACGCCCCTTTGCAAACAGCACGATCATCATCACGACCACACCGATCGCCATAACCGAAAAGACCTGATAATTAGTATGCGGAAAAAATAGATTGACCAGAAATTTTCTAATTTTTTTCCACGAGTCAAACAGTTTAAACTGTGTCTGGACATGAGCGCGATTGCTTGAGAGAAATCCCAGTACAGCGGGCACAAAGAGAAACGCCGACAGCGCAAGCCCTGTCAAATATTCTACCGTCACCCGCACCACCTTCATCAAACTCTCACGAAAGCCGCCTCGAAGCCGAACAAGGCGATAAAGAGTATAGACAGCCAGTGCGACAGACCCGATGTAGAGATAATAAAATCCTGAGAGTGCAAACAAAAAAGTGCCTGCTGCGAGAATGCCCTGCCGCTTTCCTTTCAAGATGCGCTCTCCTCCAAGCAAAAGCATCGGCGTGTACACCATGGCATGTACAAATATGATATGAATATTGGCCTGCATCGTGAATCCGCTAAAGATATAGACCAATGTCCCGATGACATAAGCGGCTGTGCTCTGCGTCCGGTCGTGCTCCCGCACAAACCATAGAAACGTAATCCCGCCCAAATAGACTCTCAAATAAAACAAAAATGTATAGAAATATGGCAGCACTGCCTCCGGCACAAGTGCTGTCAGCAGATAAAACGGCTCTCCGAAACCGTGCCAGTTGAGCGCCGTGATCAAGTCATCTCCCATTCCTAGTTTCAGTTCAAACAGCGGAATGACCAGATGCGAAAAAAATCCCCGAACCGCCCTGCTCACATACAGCATCACAGGATACATCTGCGTCACTGCATCCCATCCGCCCAGCGCCACATATCCGTATTGATACATATCATAGGTCTTAGGAATGATAAATCCCCAAAAGCAGACTGAGTAGACCAGATATGCCTTTGTCTGCTGATTCCATATTTTCGTATACATCCCGAACACTCCCCTTCACTCTATTGATCCTTCGTATCGATCACATTTTCGTCCCGCGACAAAATCTCCCAGAAATAATACCGCGGCCGGTGCTTTGTCTCAAGATAATTCCTGCCCACATACTCCCCTATGATGCCAAGTGAGAGCAAAACCGCCCCGCCAAGCACCCAGATCGACATCAGTATGGACGACCATCCGCTGACCGTATAGCCAAAGTAGTGCTCATATATGATGTGGATAATCATGAAAAAACCAACCATCAACGCCAAAATCCCCATCATGAACACCATCCGTATCGGCTTGATGCTAAAGGAAGTAATCCCGTCCACCGCCAGCGTAAACATCTTGGACAAAGAGTATTTTGACTCCCCCTGCATTCGGGGAAACACTTCAAAGTGCACGACAGAGGACTTGAGCCCGATATCCGGTATAATGCCGCGCAGAAACAGATTCACTTCCCCATATTCCGACAGCGCTTCGAGCGCCTTCCTGCTCATGAGCCGATAGTCCGCGGAATTTTCATAAATGTTGCAGTCCATAAGCTTCATTGACTTATAGAATATTGTCGCTGAAAGCTTCTTAAAAAATCCGTCAGTGTCCCTTGAATTGCGCACTCCGTACACAATCTCGCTCCCCTCCATGTAAGCGCCGATAAAACGCTCCATCGCATTCACATCCTGCTGTAAGTCCGCATCAATCGTGATGGTAAAATCACAGTATTTGACAGCGTACATCATCCCGGCAAGGATCGCATTCTGATGTCCTCTGTTGTGCGCAAAGCGGAGTCCCTTGATCTCCTCATGTGATTCATACAATGCTTTGATAATCTCCCATGTCCTGTCCTTAGAACCGTCATCCACAAACACAATCCGGCTCTCCTCACAGACGACCCCATTTGCCTTTAATTCATACAGCTTTTCCAAAAGCTTTTCCGCAGAGGTCTCTAGGGCTTCCTCCTCATTGAAGCAGGGAACCACAATATAAAGTATTCCTTTTTGTCTATTGTTATCCACTCTTGTTACATCCTTTCATTGATTCAGGGCAATGTGATATTCATGCCTGCCAGAAGTAAGCTCCATATTCTGATATTGCGGATCTGGAAGCGTGACTGTCGCCGTCGTGTTTGGCGGAATTGCAAAGCAAAATACCAACTCACTTCCCTCCACACGCCAACTGCTCTCAATAGTACCATAAACGCTCTCATAACTTCCCGACACCTGTGTCAATCCGCCGCCCACCTGCGGTTCGATATAGAAATGTTTATATCCAGGATTGTCCATGTCCCTCCTGATTCCCAGGATACCGCTGTACATCCACTGCCCCACTGTTCCAAGTCCGAAATGATTCATCGAACCGTTGACCGCATAAGTCCCGCCGCCTGTGTCATAGCAGGTATTCCATGCCTCCGTGATCGTCGTCTGTCCATAGGACAGCATGTGATTCCACGAGGGGTAGGTATCCTGCTGCAAAATGCGGTACGCAGTGTCCACGTAACCATATCTGCACAGCACCGGCAGCAAAAACTGTGTCGCAACATAGCCAGTATTCAGATGATAGTCATTTGCAGCTACCGCATTGTTGAGACACGCCGCTCCCTTTTCCTCTAACTCCTCTGGATACAGTCCATATGCTAATCCCAGCGTGTAGGCAGATTGCAGCCAGCAGTCAATCGAGCCGTCCTCGTTGATGAAGTTGTCCTGCCACGCGGCCCTATATTGCTGGTAGATCTTTTCATACGTGACGGCAATATCCTGTTCCCCGATATCTGCACTCATTTTTGACAAAAGTCCTGCCACATATGCACACTGCGCTGTATTCGCAATCTCGTCATCGAGCCCCGCCACCGCATTGTGATCACTGTAATTGTGCTGCCTGCGGACAAAATTCTCGCTTGTATCCACAAGATAATCCACATACCTGCACATCGCATCCAGATTGTCCGCGATGAGTTGTCGGTCCCCGTACTGTTGATACAGTTCCCATATGAGAATAATCCCCGCGTCACTCCATCCGTTCGCGCCACTGTCCATATTGATGCTGGGTGCGATCTCTGGAAACGCTCCGTTCTCACACTGTCCGTCTATCAGCATCTGCACATACTTTGCCAGATAGTTGTGCACATCGGCATTATATGCTGCCGTGCGGGCAAAGACCTGCGCGTCACCCGCCCATCCAAAGCGCTCATCCCGCTGCGGACAGTCCGTCGGGACATCCAAAAAATTGCTCAACTGCGTCCAGTAAATACTGTCATACAGTAGATTAATCCCCTCATCAGAACACGAAAAATGCCCGGTCCTTTTATTTGCGGTGCTGAGTACCAGCCCTGTGACATCCGCCGCCGCAGGCGCCTCCTCCACACCAGAAATCTGCACATAGCGAAATCCCCTGCACACCAGCGCAGGCGTGTACATCTCCTCCCCCGCCCCGCTCATCACATAGTAATCTGTATTCTTCGCCGTGTACAAATTCTGTGTCCAAATGGTGCCGGGCGCATCATCTTTACAGGACATCCCGCTGTCATTGAGCGCTTCCGCATACCGGACGGTGACTGTCTGTCCCCGCTTTCCCTCTGTCCCCCGTAAGACCAACCGGCAGACTCCGTTAAAGTTCTGTCCAAAGTCATAGACATACTCACCCGCCACCGGCTCTGACACTGCGACCGGTGAACGCATCTCAATGCACTTTACCGCAGGCGCCTCATTTGCTTTCTGATCCAGTATATCATACTCTGGAAACACATCCGCCTGCCGCCAGCCCTGCGCCGCAAAGCTTGGCTCACACCAACCAGGAACCTCCTGCGCGGCGTCATAAAATTCTCCCAGAAACATATCGTCATTTCTGACAGGGCCGTCCGCATAAGCCTGCCATGCATCATTTGTGACAACGGTCTGTGTCGTCTGATCCTCGTACTGCAACACCAGCTTTGCCTGCACTGCGATGTTCTCTCCCCAGTCTGCATTCGCTTTGTCATACCTGCCATGCCCCAGCATGGCGCCAATGACATGTGCCGTTTGATCTGGCGCAAACATGCTTGTCACATCATAGGTTTGATAGTATGTCTCCCTGTCATAGATAGAGCGCCCCGGCGCAAGATACGCCCCGCTGATATCCTCCCCATCCAGATAGATTCTGTAATCCCCTAACGAGGTAACATAGAGCCTCGCAGCGCTCACACGGCTGTCTGACTTCCTGTCAAAACGATACCGCAGCATGGGCGCTGGCTCCTCCACACCAGATGTCAGCAGAAAGCCGGACGATGCCTCACACCAGCCGTCTGTCAGCTTCACGTAATAAGGCGAAAAAATATTATCATCTACAGAATCAAAACTTTCCTGACAAATCGTCTCCCCAGTGTTTCCATCCGTCACACAGAGATTATCATAATAGGCATAATATGCCCCCCTGTCCGTCCAAAACCCTATATTTTCAAGCAGTTTGCTCTCATCCAGCACGGTGTTTAGAACGATTATGCCGTCAATGCTGGCTTCGACCTTCGTTCCTTTTAGATCCAGTCGGACATGATGCTCCTTCTCGGCCGAATCCGCCCAAAAACTTTCCGGCAAAAGAACACTGTCCCTTTTCTCGTCCACATTCGACAGCGAGACAATCGAGAAGGTCGCCGCTTCTCCCAGCGTGTCAAACTCACACCTGAAATAGTCCCCGTACTGGTTTGTATCCATTCCCCACACCATGCCCGTGCGCGTCCTGCCCAGCCGGACATCGTATTCAATGATGTAGCAGGCTTCGGCGGCTGTCGCATCACCGCTTGCACTCTGCTGATTCCTTATGCCAATCCACGAGGCGCCGCTCCAGTCGTTGTCCGTCAGTCCCATCTCAAAGGAAGCAGTATCGGTGCTCTTTGCCAGCACGCCATCCTGGTCCCAGACAAATACCCTCCACACATAGCGCGTCCCTGCTTCCAGCCTGCTCCCTTGATAGGGCACAGCCACTGAAATTCCAGACGCCATCCGGCCGCTGTCCCAGACATACTCCTGTGCCGCCAGCTGCTCCTCCGATGCCGCCACAACAATTCTGTAAGCTGTCTGCTGCTGGTTCTCTCCCACATCCTGCATCCGCCATCCAAAGAGCAAATTCTGTTCGACACCTATAGGATTTTGCATATAATTCACTGTGAGGTCTGTGACCCCGCCCGTTTCCGGCTCCTGTCGCTGTCTGCTGCATCCGCTCACAAGCCCTATGAGCAGCACCGCGGCTGTCAGCAGCAGCATTTTATTCTTCTGTCTCATTCGTCTCACCCATCCGATACCATCATAATCCAATCCCTATATTTTCACAAGTATAAATTCATCGGAACCTCCTTGTATATAAAAGCCGGTCATGCTGTCACATAACCGGCTCATCTCCCAAGATCAGAATGTCACTTCCCCATCATGGTCAATCATTGATACATACAAAATCCCCTC
>CAJUII010000001.1:0-38332 GCA_910586405.1 uncultured Lachnospiraceae bacterium | reverse complement strand
ATCGCGGCAATGTCAAACAAGCCCGTGCCGCAGATGATGCCCACCGCCAATGACCAGAACATAAATACAAGGTCCAGCGGGTCCTTGACTGCTGTCCTGAATCGCACGATGGAGAGCGCACCCACCATACCGAGACTGATCACAATGCTCGACTGAATGGTGATGATCACGGCTGCCGTGATGAGCGCTGTCGCTGCAAGCGAGATATTAAAGCTTTTATTATAAAAATTCTTCCGCGTAAAAATCCTGTAGATAAAGAAAATATACAATGCCAGCAGCAGCGTCACACCCAGAACCATCAAAATCTCTGAGACGGACAGCTCCGCCATGCTGATACTGCTGACAAACGATTTTTTAAGGACATCCTTGATACTCATACTCTGTTTCCTCCCGCTAAACTGTACTTTCTGCACAGATAGTATTTTGAATAGGTCGTCTGGCGCATCTTTTCAAGCTGTACTGCCTGGTAGAGAAAATCTGGAATCAGCTCGTCGAACTTCACCTCAAGCACATGCTGTCCGAGAGGCATCACCGGTCTCGTCACAATGCCTTCATCCATAAAACGCTCCACCATATTGCCCGAACTGATATTTCTGTCAAATGTCACCCTGACATTCCCGTCCTGATAGACATACGGCACCCGCTCATATTCCACTATGACCTTCGGCGACAGAAGCCTGACCTGCTGATACAGGCAAAACTTGCGATAGACATCCGCATCGACGGCATCCATCGCAAGCGGCTGCCCTGACAGGACCCTCCTGCACAGCGCTTCATCGATGACGCAGGCGCTCTTTTTGGTCTTTCCCCGCTCTTTTCTTTTGAGTTCCAGCCGGATATAGGACAAATCCTGATTATAAATGCGAATCCTGAACTTCTCTCTGGGATCATTGCCGTTGATATTATCCTTCATACAGCTATCGCAGTAATCATCAAAATAAAGGCTTCTGATCCGATACCGATTGTCCTCGCCGGCATGGACATCACATGCCATCAATCCCCGAATATTATTCTCAATCAGGGCAAGGCGCTGCTCAGAACAAATATATTTGAACTCATGCCTGTACTCACTCATCCCGCAGTTCCTCCCACGCCTGTCCCAGAAAATCAAGACGCTTGTCCAAAAATACAACCAGCTCCTCCACCTTGCCTTCATGAAGTGTCCGCTTCTCCGAAAGCCCAGTCGTCTGAGGAAATGTATTCCACCGAATCATATTGCAGTCATTTGACTCCTCAATCCGATCACTGTATCCATAAATCATGTCCGCTGCATCCTCTCTCATCTGAGGTTCGAGTTCATCGAAAAAGATGTTCGCCACCGTGCGCCTGAAATCCTTCTGCTGATACAGCGCATACCACAGATCAGAATCCTTCTCCTGCACCGCGGCATAAAATCCGATCGGGTCATGCAGGTCAATCCCGTCGTTGGTAATGCCGGACGCCGCGATAGACTTGTCATAATCCCAGCAGGGTCCCGCGTAAAACTTGTCGCTCACGCTGTCAGGGTACTTATAAAAAAACTGGCTCGTGTACGACGCATCGAGATTCTTGACCAGCTCCTCGACAAGATACTTGCGCGCAAAAGAATCCACATCAATGTAGTCGCTGTAATGCGCTCCTGTATAGGGACTGAATCCGTCTGGCGAGAACACCGCGTCCTCAAAATCCTGATAAAGCCCCGACACATAGGCAACCTGCGCATGGGAGGCATACTTAGGACTCTCAAACACGACCGCCTGCATTCTTGAAGTCAGAAAACCGCTCGCCTCCAGTCCATAGCGGTCACTGGTCTCAATCTCCATCAGATACCCGCCTGTGAGGTCCTCCGGCTCCTTCTCTACCAAGTATCCCTTCGTGCTAAAAAGCCGCCCCATCGGCTCCATAAAAAATTCCAGCTCCTCTGGATTCAAACCGTCATTCAGCGCCTCTGTCTCCTTCTCAAGATCACTGATGTTGATTCTGTTTTTTCCGATTTCAATCTTTTCTGAGAGCAGATAATTCCCGAGAAATCTGCCGTTTGCATACACGTCCACAAACTGCACATCCGGCGTGTAGTCGAGGTCAAGCATTTTTGCGATCGAGAACGCTGTCGCATTTCTAAGCAGGGTATCGTCAAAGGAATTTGCCGTCAATATCCATTTTTTTGCCGCCCCCATGCCAAACAAGTCCGCCTTCTGACTTAATTTCAACAAATAGGATTTCTTGTCAGTCTCCTCAAAAGAGGAGTTGCCGCGGCAGTGCAGGTTCTCGATCTCTCCCTCAAAATACCGATGTCCCCTGCTGTCGAGAATGGTCAGTCTGCCCGATTCTGAATTTTCCTTTGAGGCGTGAAGCTGCTCTAGGGAACCTGACTGCGTTTCCAGAAATACTGACGCAATATCCGACGTGTACATTACCTCCAACGAATACTCTACGCTGTCCTTGGAGGACTTTTTGCGCAGCTCATGACTGCCTTCCTTCAACCGGCACCGATCTCCATAAGAAACCTTCTTGTCATCCACAAAAATTTCATCGGCGCCCGAGAATGTCAAATTCAGTTTTTTCTTTTTGAGTGATCCGGGCAGAAACAAGTAATACACATCCTCCTGTTCATTTTTCCACCACTTGATACACAGATTACCGCTCCAGGCAGATAGCTCAAATGCTTCCTCTGGAGTCGTTTCCTGCGCTTCCACAAACTTTTGTTTATCATAAGGATTTCCAATATCCCACAAAACAATCCCTGCTGCCACCAACGCCATCAAAACCAGCGTCACAGCTCTCACGGTCCATTTTCTATTTGCTCTCATAATTCCCGGCAAGGAACTGTTCAGAAATTCACGCTGCTTTATCTACAGTTCCTTTTTCTCCACATAAATATAGTTTATAAGTATAAAATCTTAGCATTTTTAAGTCAATAAACTTTATACTTTTTTAATATATTATGTGTTGAAGCTGCGGAATTTAATCGGATTTACTCACACATTTTCACCACCCATACGTCCTGTATCTTCTGCACGCATCCCTCCTGCGGATAAATCTTCATCGCCTTGTATTCCTCGGTCTCCATCAATGCGCACTTCTCGTCCCAGTCCAGCTTCGCCAGCTCGTATCCCAGAAACGTTCGGATAAAATTATCGCGCACGCCCGATGTGATCAGCCCGTTCTCCAGCGCCACGCCCGACAAAGAACGCAGACTGTTCGCGTCCAGCACATCCAACTCCACGCTGCTTGGATTATCCTTATAATAAAACTCGCCAAGAATCGTCACCGCGTCGCCGGGCAGAAATCCCTCCTGCGCCTGCGCCATCACAAGCACACGGTTAAAATACGCCTTCACGCGCTCTGTCGCGATGTCTGTCCTAAGATACGCCTTGTTCGCAAGCAGATAGTCACTGTAGCTGCTCACCGACAGCGTCACCACCACCAGCAGCGCAAGCCCGGACTGTGCATGCCGCTGCCACCCTGCCTTCTGGTCCGCCTGCTCCCAGTCCTGCACACAGCATTCCAAAAGCGCCAGCACCATGACAAAGACAAGGACATACGCATAGAGCATGAGCATCGAGTAATCCACCTCCGGCGCCATAAAATAGATAAAGGCGGCGGCAAGCGGCACAAAGAAGCAGTACAGCGCCAGAAGGCCAAAAGACAGGACATCACGGTAGAGTCTGCGCTGTATTGTCACCACGGCAAACAACACCACCGCGAGCGCGCAGGTGATCTGATTGGTGGCTTTGGCAGTCTTTGTCACAAATGCAAACGGCTTCCACAGGAAATATTCAAAAAAGCGCTTATAGCACCGCGCGATCAGCCTCGGCATCTCTCCGATGGCGATTTTTCCCATATTGCCGACGCCGCCATACGTCTCATTGTCTATGTTCGGATAAATGACATGGGAAAGCCACATGTAAACCAAGACACCCACGCCGAGCACCGCAACGCAGACAATTCCCTTTTTGAGCATCTCAGGAAACTTTTTTCCACGAATTAAATCGACAATCATTCCCATCAGCATTAAGGTGATGGCAAAGCTGATATAACTTTGATAGGTCCCAAGCACACAGATGAGTAAAACGATGCAGGGCAGCCAGCCAAACTTGTAACGCCGCAGCAGATAGACCGCCAGACACACCATAAAGATGCCAAGCCCCGAAGTGTGCGCCATAAACATAAACGTCATGGTGCTGACAACACTTGGAAACGTCAGCATCAGGGCAGGCGCCAGAATCGCCCCCGTCGTGCTCCTGATCTGCAAAATCTCCAGTATCAGACATGCGGACAGCGAAAGCAGGAGGATCAGCAGAAAGCCATGCACCGCGGGTATACTGTAAATACTCCCAAGCTTGTGAATATACTTTAAAAACCAGCGCCCGAGATAATCCCCGCTTCCCGGACGGTTTAAATTATTGATGTCGTCCCAGTTGGTCAGCTTGTTTGCCAGCATATAAAAATGGGTGACAAGTCCTGTCACCATACCTGATACAAAGCACTGCCTGATATGTCTTGGAATCCGCTTACAAAGCTGCGCCAATACATCATATTTCATCCGCCAAATCCTCCCTTTTTATCGAAATAAAACCTTCCGGTACTGTTCTCCGGTCTCTTCCCATGAAAAGCGCTTCACATTCTCACGTCCTCTCTCCTGAAGCTGTCTGCGAAGCCCGTCATCTTCTGCCAGCTTCAAAATCGCCTGCGCCGCTTTCTCAGTATCCTCTGGATTGACGCAGACGGCGGCATCGCCAACAACCTCCGGCAGAGAGCTTGTGTCTGAGCAGAGCACCGGCGTCTCAAGCTGCATCGCCTCGATGGGCGGGAAGCCAAACCCTTCTATAAAGGGCAGGAACACAAACAGCCTTGCCTCATGAATCAGTTTATGAAACGCTTCGTTGCTCTCAATATACCGAATGCAGGTGATTTGGTCAGACACCTTACAGCCGCTGACAAACTGGTCTATGCACTCGATGCCCACAATCGTGAGCGGCAGCGGCTTGTCCGTCATCTGACAGTACCGCTCATAGCTTTTCACGATGCCCGCCGCATTCTTGTGCGGCAGCGCTGAGGTATTGGCGATGATATACCCGCCGTCCGCATTCTCCCCCTTCGGACAGGATATCGCGGTATGCCCATTGTAGATGACTGTTATCTTCTCCGGCGACACTTTGGAATACCGCATAATATCCCGCTTCGACGCCTCTGAGATCGCAATCACCTCATCTGCACTGCGGGCGGAGGCCTTCAGCCGCCACATGATATAGAAATTCTCTAATCGGTTAAAATATCCGGGATACTGTTCATGATAGTAAAACGGTATCATATCATGGATTATCACACTCGTTTTTGTCAGATGCAGCATCGGCGCATAGCCTCTGGGAAAGAGCACCCTGTCAGCCTTTAGCTTTCTGGCATAAAAACTCACCTCAAACAACTCCCATAAAATACAAGTGAGTTTATTCAGCGGATTTTTGTTTTTCACCTCGATAAACCGAAGCCCCGACATGTCAAAATCCTTTTTATTCAGCGGGTTGCCAAGGACGATCAGTGTATTTTTTTGATGGTGCGCGGCGAGGTCGCGCACCAGATTCAGCGCCAGATTGTAGATGCCGATGCTCTTTCCCGCGCCCTTTACCAGCTTAAAACAGTCAATTACAAGTCTCATACAAAATCTCCACCCTTTCCATCGCATATGCTTTATTGTCAAAATCCATCAACATCAGCTCAGCACTCGTCTGCCCGTCAAACGCCGCTTTGGGTAGGATGAACAACAATCCACTCTCAAGCAGCGCCTCATTGCCCAACTGTTTTGCGATGTCCTCCCGCTGCACAGGCTCCGCATAATATCGCTCACTGCCCAGACGCAAGCTCACACTGTCCCACGGCTGCATATATTTTAGGTCGTATCCCCATCCTACCAGCACCACACACTCCACATCATTTACTAGCTGTGTGCTCTGAATTGGCGTCATTTGATTCTGAGCATTCACACCTGCATTCCAGACAAGTTCCACATCTGTATCCGGCTCCAACTGCTCAAACGACGCAAGCTCAAACGTGTACACGCTGTAGTGTTCCAGCGGATGCTCCGTGAAACCCGACTCCCTCAAAAGACTGCTCGACGCTGTATTGTTGTGGTCCACTATATAGTTTGCATCCCACTCCAGCTGCCCGGGCATTCCAAAGCGATATCTGCCATGTCCCGCCGTCCACTTGGAATATATCAGCGGATCTTCCCTGTCAAAAGCATTGTCCTGATGATACTCATATGGACTCAGATGCGTCGCGCCCAGATAATAAATGTATGTCTGGTTGATCGCACTGATATAAGTTGTCTGTGCACTGCACTTCGCATCCGCCTCCACATAGGCAACCGCCTCATCCAGCGGATAGTCAAAATACGCCATTTTTGAAGTATCCTTAGCATATGTTCCCCCAAAGTAATATATGCAAAATACGCCAAAACAGATCAAGTAGGCACCGGCAGTCACCAGCTTCGCGATACGCCGTGTCCTGATGTCCCGAATCCATGACATTGCTTCCCAGATGCCCTCCACCGCCAACACAGGCGCCGCTGCCAACGCCGCATTCAATCGGTTTGTGTTTGCTTCCATACAGCACCCCACTGCGAATAAAACCAGCAGCCAGAGCGGATACAACGCCCTGTGGCAAAACACCTTCTCGCGGATACTTCCGGCGAAATCCCGCATACATTTCACAAAGCCAATCCCAATAAACGGAAGCGAAATATAGTACACTGTGCCAAATGGTATCAATGTATTATATCGAAGCCCATCAAACAAAAAGATACTCATCAACGCATCCTTCACAGATTGAATGCTCAGATGCCCAAGTCCAATCTCTCCGCTTCGATATTGAAAAAGCCGTGTAATCGTGAATGGGCCCACCTGAAACTCCGGCAGATCAAACATATTGATCACCTGCACAGCAATCAGCGGTGCCGCCAGAACCGCCAGCACAAGCCCAAATATCATCAAATGCTTGATGCGAATATGTCTTATAGCAACTAAATACAAAAGCATCAGCACCATAAATATGGGCATGACCACATAAGAAATCACATACGTGTACAACAGCACGCCGCCCGCCATGCCCGCTGCCGCAAAAGCCGCTGTCCGCTGCACCTTGACCGCCCTCGCCATCAAGTACAGAAAAATAACAGACATCGCAAGCATCAGATTACAGTCCATGCCAATCCGAAACAACATGATAAACGCAGGGAACACCGTCATCATGACCATTCCAGCCAGTGCCTTGCAGCGCGCCCTGTCGTCTGTATCCAGCATAAAAATGCCTGCCCCGCAAAAGAGAGAGACCATATACAAGAGTATTCCCGGAAGCCGTACTGCCACTGCGGAAAGCCCGAACCATTTGACAAATGGTATGCACAGATACGCGTACAATGCGCTCTGACCACCGCCAAAGTTCATGAGATACACTGGATATTCCTTCAAATACCTGTCCACGCCAAAATGAGCCAGACACCATGCATCATATCCCATTCCCATCTCGTCAACATGAATGCCGTTTGGAATCGCTGCGATTTGATACAAATGAACAAGCAGCGCTGCGCACGCCACCGCACAAAACATCCAAACCGGAATCTGTTTATCGCTTCTATCCATGCCTCACACCCCATAACAGACCAGAACCCCTTCTTCGAAAAGCTGTCACGACTGCCAATAAAAGCATCCCTGACGAGATCAACACTGCAATCCGAAACAAAACAGGCTCTTTATATTTTATATGTAGCTCCTGCCATTCGCTGTTGTCAAGCAGAACCCTGATATTGCCAGCATTCCCTGTCATGACCGTGTACTCCTCTCCGTTTTCATTCGTGACCGAATAGCCAATATAGTGCATCAGCGGCAGATCAATCCAGTGTTCTCCCGGCGTCACCTTGTACATCATATCAATCCGAAGCCCATCCTTCTCATACGCCTGCACTGTCACCTGATCATCGGAAACAATGTACCCCCCATAGAATGTACCATCTCCCTTCACCATATACTCCTCTGTACAGTGTATAATGTCCGCACAAATCCTGTCCTCGTCTGTCCCCGCGCTTGTGATACTCTGATTCCACTGCAAATTCCAATGGGATACATCGATCAAGACCATGGCGATCAACGCGACCACAATCGCATTGCTATATCGTTCTATGCTTTGATATTCCGTCAGCCACACAGAGCCGGTTATCGCGAGAATGCCGATCGCAGGCCCCTCAAAACGCCACGGAAACTGAATCATAGAGAACAGGCTGTCCAAAAACGCCACATGATGAATCTTTTCATACGGAAACCAGTTTGTCGTCATGAACAACAACACACATGCCACCACAAAAAGCCTGCGCAGAAAGCAGTCTCTCTCCGATCTGACCGACCGATTCTGTGCGCTATATACCAGACAAATACCAAACAGACATAATATTGGCAGATGCAGTGCAAAATCCCGCACAAATCCCGCATCATCCTCTGTTATCCGAAAAATACCAAACAGATACGCAGGATTCAGGCTCTCAACCCAGTATGCAAACGTCTCTGTCAGTGCTCCAAGATTTAGATTTCCCTTGATATAATACGTCAAAAAAGGTACCAGAAACCCTAGATTGAGCAGGAGCGTCACACCCGCCGCCCTCGCAAGCTCCACATATCTTTTTTCACGCACAATCTTTCCTGCGCAGGTGCCGAGCAGCACGACAGCAAGTACCGCGTAGACCACTGTGCTGAGTACATGGCTCTGAATCACACCCGTTGCCCCGATCACGAGAATCCACCACTTCTTCTGATTTCCCGCAGCAATCTGCCACACACCCGCGATCACCAGCGGCAGAAAAATCATGGCGAGCGTCTCTCCCAGCGCCCCGCGCACAAGCATGTTATTGAGCCTGTAGCGCGCAAAGACATAGAGCACTGTCCCCAACACTACCGCACGCTCCGATTTTGTAAAACACTTGATAGAAGCATACATCGCAAACGCTGTCGCAAAGTTGATGAAAATCAAAAACAGCTTATAGCTGACGACATAACTCACGCCCAGCAGTCTGAAAACAGCCGGAATATACAAAAACAGACTCGGATACATTGCGTTGAGATAACCATTTCCCGAGAGCATATCAGGATAGATTCTCACCGGAAACTGTCTGTCCCGCAGCCCCTGCGCAATGCCTTCGATCCGGGTCAGATGATAGGCGAGGTCATCTCCATGGCCTACACTGTTCTTATTGAGCAGGAAACTAGATGACAATACCGCAATACCCAAGATCACATACACTTCAAACGACATGCGCTCCGACAATCTTTTGGTGCGCACCAAGACATCCATCAGAAGCAGCACGAGCGCTGCCACCAGAACCAGCATCACCCTGACCCAGTTATCACGATACCACGGTTGTGCTGCTGTCAGCTCAACCGATTTCAGTTCAAGATATCCCTTTCCCGCATAATGAACCGACACCTGCAATTCCGGTGTCGGTTCATCAATGCGCAGATCATAGGAAAGTTCTCCCTCTCCGACAGGAATCTCTGCACTGTCTATCTGTATGTCATGATTCCTGATCCAAAGGGCGTTTCCCTCCTCACTTGATGTGTAAGCAAGTTTGATCTGATAATTTCCCTCTTCAAGTATCAGCATTTTGCTGTAAATTTCTTCCTGTACCTCTCCCGTATGCTGTACCAGAAATCCGCTGTCACCCGTAAATGAAATCGGTTCCGACAAATCCTTGTTGAATGACACCAGCAACAAAAGTATCAAAATTACCAGCATCTTTTTCGCATACGTTTTTATCTGCAAATTCGTCATTGATTTACCCTCCACCTATTTCCAGTAGCACCCCTGCTCCACGGTTCCGCCGTTTTTGGGCTTCTCTGAATCCAGCGGATAGACCCACGCATCATTGAAACAGCTCGCAATCTTCGACGGGTAATTTTCCTCCCAGCGCCGTCCTTTAATGCCAAACAGCAATTGCGTCGCCCCGCCTAAATGAATTGTCTGCTTTCCCGCCTGCTTTAACTTTGCCGCAAGCGGCATTCCATAAGCACCGCATCCAATGATTGCAACGTCAAAATCAATTTTGAGCGCCTCCCTGTACATGTATTCCAATGCCTCAAACCAGTTGTCAAAGCGCTCGTCCCGCTCCCCGCACAGTGTCTGGACCGCTTTGAGCGTCCTAAGCTCAAACGCGGGCAGAATCTCAGTTCCCGGAAATAACAATTCCCGCTTTTTATACTGCGCCTGTATCGTATCTTCGAACGGATGAATGACCAGCACCTTTTTTTCCCGAAGTGCTGCCGACCACGGTCTGCAATTAGCCAGCCACGGCTCCAAATGAAACAGGTATGTGATATCCACATCCGGCTTGTATTCATCGATCACGAAGTCCTCCATATTCAGGTGCCACATCGCCAGCAAATCCGCCTGCCGATAGGCATCCAATATGCATTCTGTAAACTGGTCAAGGTATTGTTCCTCCACTGGAAAGAAGCCGGAATCCTTGCCCAGCCTTGTATACCATTTGTCAAGATAGGCATCCGCCTCAGCGGAGTGCCCCATGATCTTTACCCAGAGATTTCCCACGACTGTCTGTAACTCTGTATTCCCAAACCGGCACACCATAAATGGCTTGTCTGACTGTATCAGGTTATAAATATAGTCATTGGTCTGCTTCTTTGACAGAACCCACTTGTGGGCATAACGAAGCATCACGGGCTCCCGGTGGAAATATTTCAATATGCCATGCCGTCTTAGAATCTTATTGAAATAAAAGTCACGAAACCGCCACTTTTTTGCATAATGCATCCACTTTTTCTGCAATTCACTGCTCATGTTTGTCCCTCTTTTTCTTTAACCAAACCACTTTATTCTTTACCTTCGCAGCCAATCTTCCCACATGGCTTCTGCGCCACCGAAGCTCCCCCAGCGATCCCACATTCATCCTGTGCGAGTCGATGATCTGCGGATATGTGCTCCGCCGTTCCACCTCCGGCTCATAGTGATTGACCAGCCCATACTGTGACGGATCCCGGAATCGTTTGATATCATACTTCTTGACCATCAGCGACCAGACAGACTGATCATGCCTGTGTGCTATAAATTCAGGATAATCATCAAACCCCAGCGTATTTTTCCGCTCTGTTATTATGCGCTCATCCTGCGCAAATTTCAAATCCTCCGCAATAAATTTTTCCACAAAGTCTGACTTCTTCAATATCACATAACCGCCGATAGACTGCGGCGTATCTGTAAATCGCGGATTATCGCACCCCATTAGCACAAACGCATCCCGCTTCGTATACTTGCGCTCAAGCATCTCCCTTTGCAGAGAGAATACCATAAGTTCCTGTCGCTCCCGCTCCATGCAGTGAATCAGATATTGAATCTTGTTCACATAGATCGAGCCTGCATCTGTGTAGATAAGATAATCTCCTTCCTTTAATTCTCTGTATGCCTTGTTGAGAAAATAGGGTTTCCACAGATAATATCCATTTCCCTTCGCGGCGGCAAGAATCGCCTCGTTTTGCCGGCGAAATGACGCGTCCATGTCCGCCGGCGTATACGCGATCGTCCTGTCCGCTCCCCACGCAAGCGCCGTCCGCAGATTCAACTGCTGCGCCTTTGCAAAATGCCTATCCGCATAATTTATTGCTATAATCATTCTTTTTTATCCTTTATACACTTTTTATGGACAGCACCGTCGCACGAAACGGCTCTGCACGAAACAACTTTTCCTGTCTTTTCCCTACAAATACAGCATCCCCAGCACTGCCAGACCATATACCAGACACATGATGACAAGCACCTTATCATGCACCAGCACTTCCACCGGATCACCGTCCGATCTGCCTTCGATGTCCAAGCTGTACTTCATGCAGATGACAAGCACCATAGGAACACTCCATACCAAAAATCTGCTGGTGTGTTCAATCGTCCACAGTGAGTAGAACATAATCCCCAGCGCCACACACATATACATATTTTTGTCCAAAAAATTATTATTATAGTACTGCAAAACTTTTCGCGTCTTGCCGCCGCTGCCTGCAAGTTCATTGCGGCGCTTACCCAGACCAAAATAAAAGGCAAATGCTATGATCGTAAGGTACAGCCAGTTAGAAATCTCAATCCCCGTCACCGCAGACCCATAGAAGATTCGAAGCAAAAAGCCCATGACCAAAATGACCACATCCACGATCGGACAGTTCTTTAGTCCCATACTGTAGCCGACATTGATCACCGCATACAAAAACAACATCGCAACTGCCATCACGCCTGCAATTTTCCAGCTGACCGCCATCGCCAACAGCGTCAGCACAATACCTATCACCGCCGCAATCTCCTTCCTAACCTTCCCCGATGCGATTGGCCGTCTGCACTTGACAGGATGCGCCCGGTCCTTCTCATAATCCATCATATCATTCAGGATATAGATTGCGGACGCCGCAAACGAGAATGCCGCAATACCAACCACCGCCTTGATGGCAAGCTCCCCGTCAAACAGCGAACGATTGAAAATAACCGGCAGAAATACCAATATATTTTTGATCCAGTGATGCGGTCTCAGACACTTGATATACTCTTTCATCCTTCTACTATCCTAACTCCCATTCTACCGCCTTATCAGGCATACTCGAAATCTCTAATTTTCATGCGATTCCCAGCGCTTCGAGCACCTTCCATCCATACGATTCAATCATCGATACCATCGGATTGATCAAATTCTGCGCAAACGCCCCTGAAATCCCTGCGTAAAACAGCAAGACATAATAGTACGTCCTGTTGGCATCAATCCGCTCCATCATCTTCGATGTCGCTTTCTCTGCTGCTCCGTCCCCGATCATATTCAATAACCAGATACAGGCAAATTCATAGAAAAACACCGCATATGTCCACCGCCCATAATCGCAGTGCATGATATACATCGGAATCGCCGTCACAATGCCAAGCGGAATCAGCAAATAGAAAACGCCCTGCTTCCCTGCCTCCTTGACCACCAGCTTCCAATAAACGTACACTTCATATATAAATGGTGAAAATAGCACCAGCATGACAATCAGCAGCAGCCAATAATCCTTGATATCAAACGCAATCCCCGAAAAACCTCCGTCCCTAAAGAGATATCCCTGTATCAGCTCCCGCTGCGTCTCAATCTCCTCAATGGGCTTACGCATAAACTCTGCTGTCCGCTCAATCACATACTCAATCGTCACGCCATCGCGGGCTGTGGCAGCAAACATCATATACAGAAACAACACAGACGTCAGCACAAAGGTCACGATGCCGTAAACGATATACTTTTTTGTCTCGGTATGCTTTTTCTCAGTATGCCCGAGCGCCGCACCCTTTTCTATGAAAATTTTGTAGTAAAACACCACCAGTATCAGATTAAAATACAAGAACACATATCCTGTATGAATCAGCTCGCAGACCACAGCAATCACCGGGATGCACCACAACTGTTTTCCTTTGATCAAAGCATATATGCCCAGTATCGACAAAATGGGAAGCCACAGCTCCATCAGCGCAAAGTTACTGTAGTTTGTACTCCACCCCGGCCCCATAAAAAATACCAGCGCAAGCCCTGCCAGGAAACGCTTCACCGCCGCATCCATCTGCTCTTCTCCAAGTGTCTTATACACAATCCAGAGCATCAGAAACGTGAATGTCCCCATCGTAAGAAGCGCATGTACATAGCGCATATATCCCCACGGAATATGTAAAGTTCTCGACATGAGATTCAAGAGTGTACCAAGAAATCCCCGTTGAATAAATCCATACTCATAGGAGAATGAGAGTTGTACCTGATTCCAACCGCCAAACTTAAACGGAAAATACCGGACTGCCTGCACCAGCATGATCAGAAACAGACAGATCATATATTTTTTGATTCTAATATTCTTCTTCATATAGCAACCTACCTTATATCTCAATGATCTTCAAACAAAACGAATACTCTTATTATAATTGAAAAAGGGATAAATTACAATGAACTTATCCCTCCAAATGGCAAAAACTTGATTGTCATTTGATTCTCTAATCAATTTCCTGTTCCAATACACTAAATAATCCACTGTGGAAGAACTCCTCCAGTGAAACGTCCAACCCATCACATATAATCTTGATGGTAACAATTCCAGTATTCTTGCTGTTCCCATTCATAACATTCTTGAGCGTCGATGGCGGCATCCCTGCACAATATGCCAATTGAGATATATTCAAATTTCTCTCTTTGCAAAGACCTTTGATCCTCCTCACGACAGCTTCCTGTGTTTTCACTCGACTCCACCCCAGTATATCTCTTGTAAAATATTTGTGTTTCCACTTGTATTATTTTACAAGAAATGTATACAGGGATAAGACTTTATATGGTCTTTTAGGGAAATATATTTATTTAATCTTCCTAATAAAATATTTGAGTTGCCAAAATATAGGGATAAAACGCATTGTATCCATCACCCAACACCGAACTTTTTTTCGAAATGGTATTTTAGATATAATATTTTTATAACTACATTGTTCTCCCATTTTTATCTTTGATATTCGACTTTGATATTCTGTACCAAAATCTTTTTTCTGCTCGGCAAAGGCCTCGATTACTTTTTGTGGAATAGCTGCGTTTAATTTTTTATGCTTAATAAACGCCAAATTTTTCTCCCTCAAATGTATTTTTTGCCCTTTTACCACAGATTCTTCTGGAATTACATAGGAATGAAAACATCCCTTCATGCTGTCTATTACGCTTTCACCTTTATCACTCCTTATCATCACTGCACTTCTGCCATACTTATCGTTTTTTGATATCGCATAATCATCTCCAATCGAAAGATCTGCAAACTGGTTCAGCTTATCCAAACAATACAAGCACCTTTCCAACTGAAAATATTCTTTTACAAGCATCCTTTCACTCGCCTTTAAATCCACAACTTGTCCATTACATAAATTTAGGCGCATATTGCCAGGCCAGCCTCCCGACTCTTTGGTTCTAAATACTAGCTCACTCAATTTTCCATTACACTTAGGATGCTGATTAAAGAAATCAAATATTCCATAGTGCATTGTCCGATCACAGAACAACCCGATTATAAAATAATGATCTCTATTTAGCGAAAATTCGCGTATGACATTTAAAATGCCATGTACGGAGCAGCCTGTACCCACAAAGATAATCTTTTTTTCTCTATGTTTTAAGGCATACGCCATCGCTTCATTTTGTGCGACAGGTATATACCTGCTCTTTGTACTCTGCAAAATATCATCCGATTTCTCAAATTTTTTGGTACGAACCTGCTGTTTAAAATCATGTGTATTTACAAGAAATGCACAATCATATTCCCCGCTATCCAATAAATTTTTCACAATTTGTGTGACAACGCCCCCGCTTGTAGCACTCATTAAGATCTCGCGATTCTGTGTCTGCATACTTAAAATTTTAATATAATTGCCAACCCAAAAATTGTCGGGTTCAGACGAACACGCATACTCTCTATTATAATCAAACTGATTTCCGGGACAAACACGATTGCATATCCCACACTGTATGCATTTTTTCTCATCAATGCATGGTTGATACATACCATTTTTTCTATGAAGTTCAATACACGCTCTAGGACAAACCGAAGCACATAACCCACAAGATACACATTGACCAGTTTCAACGACTTCCGATACAGTTTTTTTATTTGCTTCCATTCTTACGCCTTTCTATTTTACTGATACATTGACTACAAAAACTCTTACAAACATTTTTATTTAATATAAAAAAGAAGATTACAGCCATCAGGAACGCAATCATATTCCCAAACGAATTTTGTTTATAATAAATGGCACAAATTATCAACAAAACAATGAATGATATACAATTTTTCTTCCACTTTAAATGTATCTCAATATACTTTCTTAACTGCACTACCCTGCTAAAATATATCAAACAATAACTAATGACTGTTGACAAGGAAGCTGCATATAAACCTATTTTGTTTATAAACAGAATATTGATTACCAAATTAAGAATTGCTCCGATTGCAGAAGTAACCCCAATAAACTTTGTTTTTTTCAAAGCAATATAAATACTTCCATAACAACTTGATAAACACGAGAAAAAAATGCCACATATTAAAATTGGCATTTGATTATATGCTTGTTCATAAGCCCCCTTTATTAAAATTTTAAAAAGAAACGGCAAACTAGCTATCAGAATAGCAGAAGTGCCTAACAAGATATCAATTGTCGTTTGATTAATATCGCTATAGTACTCTGCAACATCCTTATCATTAACTGCTAAGGAAGCATTCTCCTGCCACGAGAGATTAAATACATTTACGACTTGACTTAAAAGGCTTGGAATCTTATTTGCGACAGAATAGATCGCATTTGCCTCAATCCCTAAAAATACTGTCACCACCAGTCGATCGGATAATTTCACTATCCACAAGGAAATAGAATTTGGCACCATTGGTGCGGAAAAACGAAGCATTTTCTTTAAATACAGTGTATTATATTTCCATATGGACAAATAGTTTTTTAATCCCAATGAAAGAAATATATAAATATTTGACACCAGCAATGCAACATTTAGAGCAATTAATAATCCATTCAATCCCATTTTGAATACAGCCAAAAACAAATATGCCAAGACAAGAAGTAAAACAGAATGAAGCGTCACGCTAAATATATATTTATTTAACATCCCGCTTCCTCTGGCCGTCTGTTTGGAAAGATCAATCAACACCTCTTGAAAAATATAGAAACAAATCAAACCTTTTGTCAGCGAATCAATACCTGATAACAAAACAAACAATACTGCAATAGATAAAAAGGATATTAGCACCGTAAATAAATATGCTGTAGAAATATAATATTTTCTTTCTTCTTCACTTTCTCTGCTTTCAATTAAAAAACGAAACACGGAAGTTTTGATCTGCAATGTCATCGTCGGCATCACAAGCGATAGCAATATTGTGATTAAATCATACATTCCGTACTCTGTCTGTGTTAAAAAAGCCGTATATAATGGAAGTGTTAAGAAAGAAACAATTGCCGGCACAGCATACCCTATTCCTAAAATAACTGTATTTTTTAATAAATCATTTTGTCGTGACATAATGTACTATTCCTTTATTTCTATTTGCCTAAAAATCATTTGATATAAATCCTCATCCATATTCTCAAAAAAGCGTTGAATCTGCATATGCTCAACATCATAATTTTGCAACATGATATCTATCTTCTTAAACAACTCTTCTTTATTAAATTTTTTTGCGTCTATCATATATCTGTCTTGTTTTAAAATATCAAGAAGATTGTTATATTTTTCTGACCAGCCAATTGCAATACATGGTACTTTTTGTTTATACGCGTGAACAAGTGCATGATATCTTGATGCTATAATAAAATCAAAGTGTCTAATTAATAAATCATATTCCAAACAATTTAAATTCGCCTGCAAAAGAGTAATATCTTTATTCGTATGAAATTTTGCCGCAAGCTTATTACACAGGTTCCGATCCGTTTCCGAATGCTGAACAATATAAACTTTTTTCTTACACTCTGTTAAATAGTTAATTGCACTTACATAAATCTCTAAAGCAGCTTCTAAAGAAAACTTCTCCGCAAGTTTATTATTCGGAACAACAGCAATACATCCCTCCTGAATAGAATATTCTCGAAGTTTTATTGTCGGTTTCAGCAATATACTCTGATCTACCTCTTTTCCCAATAACACCATATCCATTGAAATGGCAACATTATTTAGCCCAAACTGCTTTCTTACTATATGATATGAATATTTTTCTCTTGCAAAAATAATATTGGGATAAGGCAATAGCTTTTTGCCTAATCTGTTAATATACTGTTTGAATACGACTCCATACTCAAATGGTCCAAAGGATTGCGGCATTACTACGATTGGTATTTGATATTTCTTTAATATTGCTATTTGATACAAATACTTTAAAGAGTTTGCCCCACTCCAATTTGATGAAAGGGAATATCCGCTTACATCAAAAGCTAAGCATGTATTTTGCAAAACAGCTTTGATATGATTTATATTTTTCTTGGATACGCCCAGCATTCTTCCTGCTACATTTTGTATGCCTCCATATAAGTACAAAATATCTGCTGGACAGAATGAAATTATTTCAAAATTGTATATTTCATTCATATTCTCTACGAGTGCTCTTTTATGATTCATCAATGCTACAACTTTTTTATTCGGAAATCTTTTGTGCATCTCGCCTACTATCTGAAATACCATTGACTGTGAACCCGTATTCGACATTTTCGCACCGACCACCACGATATATTCCATTACTTCCTCCATCATTTTCACAAAAGCAGCATCTACACGCAGCAATATGATTCTTCTTACACAATATTTTTTGTACGAATACACTTCTCATACAAATCCAAATGTCTATTCGCGATTCCTCTCATAGAGTATTCCTTTTCAGCTCTTGCGCGTCCATTGCGTCCAAATAATTCCGCCTGCTGCGGTTGTTCAATCATATAGAATACCGCCTCAACCGACGCCTCTAGATCGTTGGGTTTTACTTTCAAACCTGTTTCCTTATCCAATACAATATCTGCCGGACCTCCTAGATCAGCACAAATAACTGGTAATCCACACGCCATTGCTTCTGTAAATACCTGACCAAATGAATCCCCTACTGTCAGCAAAATAAACACATCATACTCTGGCATAAGCTGAAACAACTTTTTCTGCTCCATATATCCTTTTAAATGGATATAATCAGACATATTATGTTCTAATATCACTTGTTCAAAATGTTCTCTCAGATAACCATCACCATAAATATCCAATCGTACATCTGGATATTTTTCATGTACCTTTTGAAATGCATACATTGTCAACTCAATGTTTTTGAACTCAATAAATCGTCCCGTCAAACAAAATAACCGAACATTTTCAGCATATTTTTGTTTTACCTTGATACCATGAAATGACACGCCATTAGGAATAATCTTTGCCCGAAGTTGTGGATATGCCCTCTCAAAACAAATCTTTTGCTGTTTACTGAGCACTGTAATTGCTGCTGCCCCGCTTACCACCTTTTTATTTAAAAACTCTATTTTTCTTATCATTTTAGAAAACTTATTGTTTCGTTCATCCGAAGGAACATCCATTCCTCTCAAAGAGCAAATATACGGTATATTCTTTTTCAGCGAAAATTTTAATAGTCCTGTAGGAACACTGAAAAAAAACTGAATGATATCATAGTTCTCTTTACGAGAAAAAAAGAACAACTTAAAATATCCCTTTACCAAAAATTGTAAAATGCCTTTCGGACTAGACTCCAAAATTCCCTTTTTTTGGATATATACAATCTGGGTATCTATACCTTGAATAAGCTCTGGTTTCCCAAAACGTTTATCCCAGCCAATGAGCAGTGATACTTTATGCCCCATCGCATTCAATTCCTTCGCAAGATTATACGTTGCCAATCCTGCCCCGCCACATTGCGGCTTGTATTCATAATTCACTAAAAGTATTCTCATTATCTACTCCTTTTACATACATTTAACTTTCTTCATCGTTATTGACTATTTCCTTAATACTATACGATGAATCTACATGTATGCCATAATATGTTTTGACTAAGATCTCACTCATTAACCCGAATACAAACAGCAACAGCCCTATTATAATAAAAAATATTGTCAACAGCGGCGGAAATATATTATTGGACATCTTTCTTCCTTCACAAAACAATAGAATGGACCATATACCACAGCCTCCGCCCAACAGCAGAAATAAAAATCCCATTCCGCCAAGCAAATGCAGCGGCCTGGTAGAATACTTATTCCAAAACCAAACGGATATCATATCCACAAAGCCTTTGATGGTTCGTTTCCAATTATACTTTGTCTTGCCTGCGGTTCTTGGTCTATGATTCACTACCACTTCCCCGACCTTAAAGCCTTTGATTTTCAAAATTGCAGGTATAAACCGATGTTGTTCTCCATACAGATTAATATGATCAAAGCACTCCTTCTTATATACTTTTAAGGAGCATCCACTATCATGTATTCCATCGTGGACCAAGATATGCCGAAGAAGATTTGCACCTCTCGATGTAAACTTTTTCATCATCGTATCTTTTCTATGCTTACGCCAACCGGACACTACATCCAAATCATTCTCTTCAAGATACTGTATCATCATTGGAATATCTGTCGGGTCATTCTGTCTGTCGCCATCCATCGTTACGATATAGTTATACTGCGCTTCTTTAATACCGGCATCCATCGCCGCTGTCTGACCAAAATTACGCCGCAGTCCGATATATTTGAGCGGACGAAGCGTTTTGCAGATCTCCTCTGTCCTGTCCGAAGAGCCATCGTTTACAAAAATAATCTCATACTCATACTGGTTTGCCTCGCAGACATCTTTTATTTCCTGATGAAGTTTGGCGACATTGCCCTCTTCATTATATACTGGTACTACAATTGATACTTTTGTCATCTCTATCTCCTTACAGGCTGCATATTCAATAACCGAACTGATCTCAAATAAACGTCCCCTGCTTTATCATGTTTTCCATATTTTACTATCTTCATTCTATCATATAAAAAATTAAGTCAACAATCTCTAATCTGTCTCCTCAGTTGTCTCCTGCATTTCAGGTCCAATAGAATATAGGGCATATGCCATCACTAAAGCATACAGTGCCTGATATTTTGGAGGCATACCCTAATCTTCTAAAATTTTATTAATATTAAAAGCAGGCAAAACAACACACTCTATACCCGGCTGTGCAGTTAACAATGAAACCTCACTTCTTAGATAAGGCATTAAAATTGCGATTGCATTCTTCGTAACCAATGTATTTTTCAGCTCCTCTTGAATTATATTTTCTGCTTCAAACGAAAAAAATCCGGTCAGACTGATTTCGAAAATATATTCTTCAGGTTTATTACCTTTTAGAATTAATGTAACCCGATATATCTCTGCATTCTGTTTCTGGGATATATTGGACTGGATTTCCAGTTCAAGCTCCTTTTCAGAAGAAAATCCTAATCTCTTAAATTCAATTTTATCAAACACAATTTTATCTAACTGTAATACGCTTTGAAACGTTTCCTTATTTTCCATGATAATCCTACTTCCTATGCAGCATCATAGCTCACTTCATTACTTTTCCAATTTTCTACCTTGACAGACTTTCCCAGTTTAACAGACTTCTTATCATGCGATATATATTCACCACCTAAATCAATGGCATAACACAATATTCTATTCATCATCTGTAACTTACATGAAAACTCTCCTAAGTTTATATATTTCTCTATAGAACCATCTGCAACTCCTAACAGAATATTTTCTATTTTCAGATCTACTACTTCAGGATTTACAGCTCTGTCAAATTGATCAGCGTCCCAAAATGCATTGTCAAACTGCTGAACATATCCCCTCATCTCCTCTGTCAAAATTTTAAAGCACGCATTTTCCTCTGGCAGTAATGCTATATCCAAATCGTTTATCGGATGATTTGTTATCTGGTCCAATGAGACATCATCACCGGACAACACTTCCCAATACTGTTTCTGATTCAAAATAATATTTCTCATTGGCATTTTACTATGCAGCAAATTATATACATCTTCTTCGGCTGTACTCACAATAACGTATTTCAGCTCCTCAACATCTGTACATAATGCTACATAAAATTGACAACTATCTTTACATATGAAAAAAATAGGAATATCCATATAATCCACTAATACCTGTTCTAAATATATCTCTTTGTCGTCAATACAAAAGCATAGTTCCCTATCCATCAGCTTTCGTCCTCCCTTAACTTAAATCTGCTAACATCTGCATCCCGATATAACCACCAACACACATGTTGGTCTTTTGTTTCCTGTGGTCCGCCTTCTTTATATACATATCCCTCTGCCATCTTCTTGTTAGGATTTGGAAATTTCATAATCTGTTCAACAATCTCCTTCTCTATAAAACTCGATACGCCAAAATAATGTGCATCTTTTGTAATATCCCCTTTCATTCCTCTGGGTTTTTTTGGCTTCTTACCTAATTCAAAATACGACTTAAAATCATCACGAGTTATCTCCCGGTGGTCCTCAGCCTTTCGCTCTACAGCTCTATATGTTAATACGCTTTCATACTCTATCAAAGCAGAGTCAGGTAACTCTATTTCTCCATTTAATAATTTATCTCTTAAAACTACTGGAAATTTCATACATATTTCTTTATCCAATTGCATATTCCCCACACCTCAACACTTTATCTCAGAATAACTTGCTAAAGCACATTTTATCTTTAAAAGTCAAATCTTAACATCTATAATTTATACATTATAGCACAAAATTTCAGCCAATTATAGACTTGACATATTTTTTATCCTCCACTATCTCCACTTTTTACACCAGTTTAAAGAACTGTTCAGAAATAGACAAGTCAAGATGTACAGGTTATTTTTGAATGGTTCCTTATGTCAATGACTATAACCACCGCAAACAATACGACTCCCGCCGCTGCATACCATACCCAGTTATTTTCCTTGTGATAAATCAATCGAACCTCATGTGTCCCCTGTGTGACAGCCGTTCCCATCATTGCGATATTCACCGGCTGTAGTGTCTGCTCCTCGCCGTCCATATACACATGCCAGTTCTTATCGTATGGAATAGAAAATGTCATCATGCCATCCTTGCTGCTTTCGATCGTGCCAGCAATCGTATTGCTGTCCATCTTCTGTACTATCATACCATTTTTCTGCAACTCGCCGCACGCGTCAATATACGCCTGATAGTACACTTCTTTTGGAACCTGATACAATCTGATCTGCTTGATATCATACTGATTTGTGCCATAAATCTGCACCTGCTGAATCTGTGCGTCGTTAAATTCCAGAATATACGTATCACTGCCGCCGGCAACGCCAATATATGTCGTCACCGCATCCCCCTGGGCATTATAATATTCCATCATCGAACTACACGTACCGTCACTCTCGATCTCCAGCGCGATCAGGTTCACATTCTCCTGTGCGCATTCAGGAAGCTCCACTTTCAGCCAGTTCTCTGTCTTTTCCATCTCCGTCTGAACTTCGTACAGATTGAGCGCCTCCTCCTCGGACACAGGCTTCGCCTCTGTGATGCCGTAAGCATCGCACGCCTCCGCCAGCACGCATAACGTCAGCAAGGCAGTTCTGCGCGCCTCTATGCCAAGCTTTTCATACTCCTCCAGTTTCATATACTGGTCATACACGTATCCAAGCGGCAGGGCATACTGATTCTCATAGACAGAGATCCCTTCTATTTCCCCGATCTTCTCATACCCAAAGTTCGGATTCATATCCACTTGGGATAGAATATACTTGACATTCATCAGCGTGTTGATTTTTGTCGATGTGGAAAATCCTGTCATATTATGGTTATTCCCGCCAAAAGTCGGCATTGCCACCGCCTGATAAAAGTTTCCGGTACTTTTCCTGTCACCGCTTCCGCCTATATATGCTGTGGTTCCCATATAATTCTGATACAGTGAATCACAGAGCGCAAATGACTGAAACTGTTTATCAATCCGATAAAAATCCTCAGTATCTCCATTTCGCTCCTCAATAAAAGCCAACGCGTCTATTGTCCCATCCTCGTACAGATTGCCATCCATCGTTCCCCGCTTGTTGACACAATCATAGGAAGTAAACACAACTTCCGCGACAACAAGCGCTAACAGAACCCTCTTTACCTGTACCGCCGGGACGCTTCGATATTTATAAAAAAAGAATATCCCCACATAAACCAGTAGAAACACGATGGTAAAACCTAATTTTACACCATTCATGCCATCCATCATCAGCAATCCCGCCGCCGCTGTGATCACAATGCCCACTGCCGCAATCCATTTCAGTCTGATCTTCTCTCTGTCCTCAAGAAGTTGATCAAAACCGCTCGCAGCGATATAGAGCATCAAAACCATCACCCACAGAGAGGATAGTTTAAACGTATGACTGGCAAAACCGTTTGCCAGAAAACGCACAGGCTTTACGAAAATATATAGAAACATCCCTGCTATGCCAATACTGTAAGCTATCCTTCGCTTCCCCTTAGCCTGCACAAGCAGAACTGGCACAAGCAAAAGTGTCAAGAGACCACAATAAAAAGCAGGCGCTTCAAGAAAATTACCAGCACCACAAAATTCATTGATATTCAAGAGATCTGTTCCGATTGTTCGGTAAAATGCTGTCTTTAAACTATCCGCAGCTGTCCAAAAATCTGATATGTCATAAGTTCCCATCTTTTGGGTCCCATTCGAAAGCCTGTCACTTTTTAACTGCGTTGTGATACTGCTCAGCCATCCCATAGATGATAACAATAGTGCACATAGTATTCCACCTGCAAAAATGGCTATACTCATCATTTTTTTCTCATTCTTATGCAAATCCCAGTCAGCAAACACACGAAACAGCGCATATACGACAAAAATGCCCGTATAAAGTACAATATAATACCCTGAACTATTAAAGTACAAGAACGCACTTGCAAGGGTCAATCCCCACCATCTTTTTCTATTGTGAAACCAGGCTTCAAACGCATAGAGCCATATGGCAAAGGTCAGCACTTCATTCGGATAAGACCGCCATGCCCCCCTGATTATCATATGCGCACCAAAAGCATAAAAAAAGGCAAAGATGGAGCTTGTGGTATCAGAGATCTTCATTTTCTTTAGATATAAATAAAAAAAGACACCTGATAAAAAGACCTTCACTGCCATATTAAAACCCATAAGATATGCCACATGGTCTGCGCCAAAAAAAGCTTCGAGATTCGCAAGCTTGGGCAAAATCATCTGCGCCGCATTTCCGATGGAACTTACAAAGTTCCATCGATTTCCCCAATTGCCCAGACTGATTTCCCGTGCCAGATAAATTAGATTTGGATAAGATTGCGCCACTGAATCAGATGCTATATCTGTAAAAATATACGTCTTTTGTCCTGTCAGATACTTCCAATATACAAATATCACCAGAAAAAGCATGATGATACAATGACAAAGAAGGCCCTGATTCACCTTTACTTTTCCACTCCTGTTTAACTGCATTTCTACACCGCCTTTCTTTTTCCAAAAACAAAACATCTTCGTATCATCAACGTAAAATCTGTATACACCTACTTCTGTATGAATTGAACAAACATATCCGTTATATCTGTAAGCACATCATAATTTCCCGCCAAATCCTGTCCGACCAAATTAACTGAAATATTTTGCCCCCAAGTTGACTCCATTCTTAAAATCTGCCCGCTACATTTATTATGGTCTAATTTCAAACCATAAGAATATACATCACCCGATGAATGATCCATAATATTTAGAAAAAAATCCGTATATTCATTTTGTATTTCACTGATCTCAAAACACACAGCAACCTCATCTATAATACTCTCATCCTCCAAAAATTCATCTACACATTTCAGCGCAACCTTGAGATCATATTCTTTTATCCGATCTGCTGCCACTGGTTTTGCATACCTCAAAAATTTCGTCTTCCCGAAGGAGTCAACTACACTGAGTGTCACACATGGTTCATAATAATCTCTTAAATAATCGTAAAACACTTTATTGCGTTTAGGCGAATATTTGCAATAAATATCTGGCTTCTCTAGCAAATCCTTTAACAGATCCTTTACTCCCCTGTCAGACAACACATCTTTTCCGCCAAGGATAAAATGAGTCACAAGGGAAAAACTATTGTTCAAATATTCTGGATCATGATATGCCCACATATTATAGGCACTATAATAACGGAATCCGCTGTCAATCGTCAGATACAATATGTCCGAGTTCGCATCTATATATGCCAGTGTATCTGCTAAATCCTGATTCAGAACCGATGCTTTGGGCATCACAAGCATACTGTTTTCTTTTTTGACAGAGACACCTTCAGACAATAACATTATTACCATAGCAGCTAAGACCCCTGCCTTTACAACCCGATTGAATTTGACATGCACAGCTTGGCAGGCAGCGTATGAGGTCATTATCACAAATGAAATCACGCATGCCAATATACATCCGTTTGTCACCCTCCACTCAAAACGACCTATAAAAACAAAATATAATGAAACCATAAAGAAAGAAAATACACAGCCCAGCAAAGGCAGTATACTATTTCTCATCCCTTTTCGTATCAATATAGCGCATACGAATAAACCGACCGCAGCCCACATGAGATTGTGTTCTTTGAGTGTGTCCACATACTCCTTCACTGTCTTTTTACTAGACTGTTTTAAATCAACCATTTTCTTCAGATCTTCTGACGAAAAATGATTTGCATCCCCTGTTAAAAAAGTATATAGCATTTGTATCCACGATTGTTTTATACCCCGCTCTTCGTATATCATTTTCGCTTCTTCATAGGGTGGATACTGATCAACATAATCTGCTATCTCCTCCCTCAATGCATTCGCCTCAACATACTCCCCTAACTCAGGATTCAACAGAACATATGCTGTATGTAATCCTTTCGAAAACATCACAGCACTTGTCATCATCACAACCGCCGCAATCATATATTTTTTATGATTCTCCCTATGCGAATCTGCACAGGGAACAACGAGAAAATAAAAAAGCCCCATTAATTCAAAAGGCAGCATCAACAGTGCCGCTTTCCAGCGTATCGCCCCAGACAACAGTATCAATCCAATACTCCAAACGACTTTTATATGATTCATCCATCGATTCCGTCTGTACTCGCAACAACAGTCTATGAGCAATAATGCGCCTGAAAGACTGGCAATACAGGCTGTCTGTGTAAAATTCACTTCATATTTTAAGATAGCTTCCCAATAAAATATACTAAACAATTCAGACAATAAAATCCGAACAATCCACCCATCATTTCGATAGCGTTTATTCAAAAACCATATGAAAATAAACAGTCCAATAAACATTTGACTGACAGAAAAAACACTCCACCAATTCGCACGATAGATATGATTTAGTACCCTCAAAAATCCTGCTAATACTGGTGAAATAAAGAAAAAACCTGCTTTTACTTTCGATGAGGAAAGATATTCTGATATATTGACATCTCCCGCTAATGAGAGCATGGGCGATGTAAACAGAAAAAGAAGCAACAAGACAAGCGTACAGCCTGCCGCAATAAACTCTGGCGCATTTATTATTTTTCTAACTTTTCCCATCTTTATACCCCATGCGCGCTCTGGCACACGCCCCCATCAACAGTTACCTCATGATCTTTTTCATCATACTTTTCACAATATGGAGAACCATCTTGCGATTTAAGAGAAACGCAATACTAACTCCTGCAATAAAGTTCAATATGTTCAAATAAAAGAGATCCACATAATAAATTCCGCACATAATGCCCATCACCCCTATACAAAACAGATACTTTTTGTAACAATATTGAATCTTTTGAAATTTTTGCACATCAATCATCCTATATATCGTCAGTATCGCATAACTCACCAAGGTTGAAATGGACGCCGCGTAGAGTCCGATATTCTTTACAAAACAGATGTTGATAAGAAAATTGATACCTGCTGCGACAACAGTGGTCATCCCAACACTTTTCGTATGCTTATGTGCTACGTAGATGCCGCCAAAAAACGAAGAGATCGCAGAGAAAAACATCCCGGCAAAAAGAATTGCTGTCTGAGGATGAGATTCCCCATAATCCCCTCTGATAATCAGATCAAACAATATTGGCGTGCATCCGATCAGCCCACACAATATTCCAGTCAATACGCAGATAAAGCTCTCAAACATCTTGCTGTAGTATTCATCCGAATCCTTGTCTGATATGGCAATTGAAGCATTCTCCTGCCATGCTGACGCGAAGATTCCCTGTGCAGTTCCCATCAAACTCGGAATTTTATTCGCAACAGTATAGACTGCGTTCTGTTCCAATCCCAAAAATGTCGTGACAATCAGTCGGTCGGACAGATTCATTACCCATAATGACAGGGAATTTGGCACTAAGGGCCATGAATATCGAATCATTTCCTTTAACATTTTGAAGGAAAAATATTGATAGGAAAAGACGCTGTTTAATTTCATAGAAACAGCCAAAAACAACGCCGCAATGATTTCTCCCACGATGAGTGACAGCAGCACTCCTGTCAATCCCAATTTGGCAATCTGTATGAACAGTATCGCTCCGAACATATATACTACAGAATTGATAATTGCAGCCAAAGAAAAGCGGACATTCAGCGAATACCCCCTGGCGATCTGCATCAAATCCGATAGGACAATGTGAAAGATAATATAGATTATAATCAACACCTTATCCCTGAGCGCAACCGGATAAAAGATGAAAATGCTCACCACGGTGATTATTGCGGAAGAAACTATACTAAAAAATAAAATGGAGGAAACGACCTGACTCGACTTTTCCTGATCGTTGCGGTACTCTATCATAAACCGAAATGCCGCCGACTCCACGCGAATTGTTATGATTGGCATGAGTAGTGATACAACTGTATTGATCAAATCATATGTCCCGAACTCTGTTTTCGTCATAAAAGCTGTCAAGATTGGCAGCGTGATCAGTGACGTAAGCTGTGGCAAAAAATTGCCCAGCGATAATATAATTGTATTTTTTACTAACTCTTTTTCTCTACCCATGAATTACTTCTTCCAATATATTGAAACAATTTGACTGTTGGACCTGTGATAACCCTTCTTGAATCTTCATTTTCTCGTTTTGATAATTCTCTATCATCTGAGCGGTATATTTTAGAATCTCAGCATCATTGATGTTGTTTGCCCGAATGTCAAAAGCATAGGATTCCTGATTCATATACAATGCCAGTTCCCTGTATTTGACAGCCCAGCCCAAAATAATACACGGGACACAATTCTTATAAGAATGCACTGCACCGTGAAATCTCGACACAATCGCAAATGAAAACTTCCTGATAACAGCATCAAATTCAAGACACGAGAAATCATTCTCCAACAAATGCACCCGCTGATTGTCAGGAAATAACGCTTTAATCATCGTACATATTGTCAAATCTTCCTTAGAGTGTCTCAATACATACACTTCTATGGAACTGTTCAGCAATACCTCTATCACCTTGTGATACAATGATAGGAGCGCCTCCTTCTCCCCGTGCTGAAAACATTTCTTATTCGGCACAATCGCAACTGCATGGGGCAAAATATCAGGAATCTTGATGACAGGTTTTTTTGCGAATACTTTGTCAAAATCCAACTCTTTATTTTGCAGGACAAGATCGGGAGACTGCCTGACATTTTTAAGATGATAGTGTTCTTTTAACAACACCGCGCCTTCTTGTTCCCGCGCATAAACAACGTTGGGATACGAAAGTAATTCTCGAATCTCCGCATGAAGTGCCTGTTGATCTTGTTTGTAATCAAACGGTCCAAAAGACTGCGGCATGAGCACCATTTTTACATGATACTTTTTTGCAAGGCGGATATTGTCAAGATACTCTTCTTGACCTTGTCGGTTCCACTGATCCCCAAGACTAAATCCGCTGATATCAATCATCAAGTCAATCTG
This sequence comes from uncultured Lachnospiraceae bacterium, assembly GCA_910586405.1. Lineage (GTDB taxonomy): Bacteria > Bacillota > Clostridia > Lachnospirales > Lachnospiraceae > COE1. The sequence goes on along the minus strand of CAJUII010000001.1, from coordinate 8,810 downwards.
TGGGAGAAAATTTTTTAAGGTAAAAAATCCTCCCTTTTTTTCAGGATATCGAATCACAATCTTGACAAAATCTGCCACTATAGAGATCAATAGTTCTCTAAATCCCTTCAATCCGCCCAGGGCAATTTGTTTTAGCCGATACTTATATTTGATAGTTTTAAATTGATAGTCATCAACATTTAAATCCTCTGCCGTCGCAAAAAAGATCTCACAATCAGGATAGCGCCGTCTCAGTTCACTTACCGTGACAAAAAGCATTGCCTGTGCGCCTTTATTTCTGAAATTCGCCCCCGTGATCATAAATTTTTTCATACAATTTCTTACCTCACAATAGCGCTCGATACTTTAGATCAATCAAACGAGCTTTCAACAAAATTAACTTTCTATAGAACACCAAAACAGATAGCATTCTTTTCATTTTATTGATTCGGTTCGCTCTATAATCCCCATACAATCTACGATAAATTCCTGTCAGCTCTGTCTCTATGCCATATTCTCTGCATTTTAACAGACTGGAATTTTGTAATGTCCTATCTAGTATTTGCTCCCGCAGTATTTGATCTGGTTCATGAACCAGCCAATGAACCAGTATTTCCATACATCCTCTAAAATAAGATGCGTACTGGCTTTTCATCATTTTATCTGAGTCTGCTCCATACTTTATCATATAACTTTTCAGTACTTTCATAATCGCATCTTTTGTCTGAAAATACCGATCGATACTTTCTATATTCTTTATTCTTGCCTTTGTTGATGAAATTCCCGTATCATTATATCTATAATAATAAAACATTTTCTCTGTAAAAAATATTTTTTGGGCTCTGTCTAAAATCGGAAGGCTTTGCATTAAATCCGTTCCAAACTGCAAAAATGCATACTCTGAATAATCTGCATCCATATCCACGCACTCCCTCTTGACCACCTTCAGCCATAAATTATTCAAACTATTACAGGTTGGAAGCTTTTCCCACAGTACGCTCTTGGCTAGTCCATTCTTCCCAATAATCGTCCCCTCTGGAAAAATTATTTCAGAATCAACCGCGCTTACTTTATTGACCCACTTAAATCGATAGATCACCAAATCACTCTGCGTATGCGCAATGATCTCATCCACAGATTTCAATAAATCCTTGTGTATATAGTCGTCTGAGTCAATAAATAGCAAATAATCCCCCCGTGATTTACTCAGTCCATACCTGCGCGCCATCAAAGATCCTTCATTTTTCCGGTGAAAAACTTGAAAACGTTCATCCTTTTGTACATATGCATCGCAAATTTTACCAGAACCTTCATCCGTTGACCCATCATCTACCAATATTACTTCCCAGTTGGAATAGCTCTGCGCTAAAACTGATTCCAGACATTCCTCCAAATACTTTTCGACATTATAAACGGCTATTATAATACTATATAATATCATTCTATCTCCTATAATCACTTTTTAAGATATATCGTCTCACCATCTTTTATTGTCTCCAAAACATGTATATTTTTAATCTCACTCTTATCAATTTCTAATGGAGACTGATCTAATATCACAAAGTCAGCTCTTTTCCCTTTTTCAATACTTCCTTTTGTATTTTCCTCATAATACTGGAACGCGGCATTTATAGTTACTGCCTTCAACGCATCATATACATCAATCGATTGATCTTCACCTATCACGTTCCCATTCCTGCTGATTCTATTCACCGCACACCATATTGAATGGAGCATGTCAGGTTTCGTCACTGGCGTATCTTGGTGAAAAGTAACCAATACCCCTCGATCTATCGCATCTTTAACCGGACTGATATGTTGTGCTCTCTTTTGCCCCAAATTTTTCATGTGAATATCACCCCAATACCAGACATGTCCCACAAATATAGATGCTATCATATGAAGCAGTCCCATCCTCTCTAGCTGATCGTTTCTGACAGTCTGGCAGTGAATCATAACTGGTCGGAGGTCTTCTTGACAATCCAATTCCCGAACCGCTTTCTCATAAGCACTTATAAACTGCTCACTTGCTGCATCTCCATTGCAATGTGCCAGTATCTGCCATTTTTGTTCTACTGCCTGTTTTATATAAGACTGAACATCACAATCCTTCAACCACGGGTATCCGCAATAATCTGCTTGCTCTCCTAAATAGGGTTCCGACAACCACGCTGATCTGCCCTGCGGTGAACCGTCCAGCACCAATTTGCATCCCCCTATTCTAAATCTGTTGACATATGTGTTATACAATTTTTTGTTTTGTATGATATCCTCCATAGAAAGTGCGGACATAAAAGGATACGCAACCACATCCACCTTCAATGCTCCTTGTTCACTCATTTTCAACAAAAAATTGATATCCGACTCTGTAGACGCACCATCCTGAACCGTCGTAACACCATTTTCTATATAAATCTTCTGGATTTCTGACATCATTTGATGATAATCTATCTTCATTCTGGGAAAAAGAGCCTGCTGTACCAGATTCATGCCCGCTTCCTCTACATACCCGCTAGGTTCATCGCTCCCCTCTATCCGCCCTATCATTCCTCCTTGTGGATCAGATGACTTTTTATCCAATCCAGCTATCTTCAACGCTGCGGAATTAACGCATCCCATATGAGCTGAAATATGAAGGATAAAGATCGGAAGCTTGTTGCTGACTTGATCTAATACATATTTATCAGGATGTTCACCCTCCTTCAAAAAGTTATGATCATATCCATACCCCAGAACAATACCTTCTTCTGTTATCTTATTTTTATCGATATAAGCTGTTAATGCAGCAATGATATCCGCAAACGACTCACAATCCGACAAGTCCGCCCACGCTGACATCTGCCCATTCATTACAAAATGACTATGTGTATCAATAAAAGAAGGGATTAAACAATTCCCATTTAGATCTCTTTTTACTGCTTGATCACTGGCAGCTTGTGATACCTCATCCAAGGTCCCGGTTTCAATAATCATGCCATCTCTGACCAAAACTGCTTCAGGAGCTTTTTTTAATTCTTCTGCTGCCGTTTTCTCAGTCATTGTTATAATCTTACCATTATAAAATATCTGTTCCACAATTTCCCTCCCTCAAAATATATTTATTTTCTCCAGCCATAGGTCTTTTTTCCCCATGTACCAGTCACTTTTAACAGGATTAAATACACGAGCGCACAACCGCCAAGTCCTAACATTGCGGACAGCATTTCCATACTTCCTGATGCCAGCGCTAGAATAATTATGTACACTGGTGTACTCGCCAGCATCACCAAATTACACGCCCCTAATTCGACACTGGTAGCTGTATGAAAATCAGGGTCAACAATCCGAACTAACGCAATACCACTTGGAACTGTACCTGTACAGGTACCATACAATCCCAATGTCCTTTCAAAATCATTTATTCCGCCAAAGCGTGCACCAAAGTAGAAACATACCAAAGCTGTAATAACTGTTATTGTAACAGACACTACCAAAATAACCCAAATCCAGTCCTTTATGATACCGACTGATACTGCCATAAATGCACATACCACCAAATAGTCCGCCGTCCACCCCGTTATTTTACTTTGTAAAGTATTTTCCTGTAGAAAATCCAAATGTAATCTTTTCATGAGCCATTTGACGATGTAGGCTGCATACATACCATTCATAAACATCATTCCACTCATCGATGTCCCCAGAAAACCGGGAATATACGCTAAAATTCTAGCAATCCCCACTGCAAGAACGTAACATACTCCGATCAATGCAAAATGAAAGGCAAGCGTTTCTATATTGCTGTTGCAGGTAGTATCCTTTACCATATACTCTTTCTGCTCTTCTCTTACAAGATACCCTTTTAATATCGATTCATCTAGTTTACCACAATTCTTCGCTATGCCCCTTTCTATACCGAACTTTGCGGCTGGTATTCCAACCAGAAAAGCGGCTATAAAACCGATCACAGAAAAGGCTATGGCAACCGTAGATGCATGACTCCATCCATACTGCTCAAAAATTGCACCATATGCCGCAGATTGACCCGGCCCCTGACAAAAGGCAAACTGTATCAACATTCCATAGATCGCATTCATATTACTGCTCTTCTCGAATATGCTGACAATCAGCGTTGCAATCAACGGAGTCACCGCATAGAGCAGACACCAGACTAACCCTAAACCTACCGTTCCTCTCATCACCTCTTTTGCAGTACCGCTTTCTTTAGGAGTGCTTGTTAAACTGATTGAGATAAAGGATATTGTAAACAAATGATTCACGATTGTTGTATACATTTCAGGATTTGTCCCTATATCAACACCCATGCCAGAGACAACGTTCATAAACAAAATGCCTGCTATACCGCCTAAGACGCTCGATGGTATCAACATTTTACGAAAAAAAGAAACCTTAGCACGCAAAAGCATGCCAAGACATAACATCACACTAGCCAAACCGAATGCCATCATAAAACTCATAATACTCTCCTCTTGTGCGAACTCTTTTTTTCAACAGGAAGTTTTATCCATCTTCCCATTTGCTCCCCAAACGTTTTCGGCGTAAACCTGCCAAAACCACTCTCGTGATAAAAGGTAAGCTCTCCAAAATAGATTTTATCTCCAACCAGATAAAAATCTGTTCGGATATGAGGAATGCCTTCGGATAGCCTTTTTGCCAACTCCAGCAGTTCGCTTAGCTTTTGTGGACATTCTATTACAACCTGAGGATTATTCGGATCATTTATATAAACATCCAAAAATTCCCAATTCGTATTATAATAATTGTGTCGATGATTTTTAAAGCGGTCAAAATCAACTTGAATAATTTTGGGCTGCCCGTCAAAATTAAATATTTTGTAATCCTTTAGTTCCGTACTTGACTCATCAACCATATATTTTTCTGCAATAATCCTAGGCTGAACGTTTTTATAGGGCCATTCGCGGCCACCATAAAAAAAATTCCCTCTCAGTGCTCTTTTAAATTTTTTTCGAACACGATTTATATCAAATTCATTCTTGTCCTTACAGATTGCCACACTTCCCGAATCATGTGTACACTTTAATACAAACTGATCTGGCAGTTTCGAAAAATCAATATCCTCAAACCTTTCCCATGGACCCCCAACAAGCTGTATCAGATATTCTTCTCCTATTGTCTCCTTAATATATTGGCGAACCTCATACTTGTCCACCATTTTAGTATACGCTGGATTCCTGTCATACAGTTTCAGCCATTGCAATTTTTCATTATATGTCTTTGGATTGTTTAAATTCAGTTTTTTTCCAGTTACCTTTCTGTACATAAACTTCAAATATAGCGTATCTGGTATACACCGAATGACAACATCTGTAATCCACATAATACGATCCTCTCAAACAATTTAATAGTGTATTTCCTGCAATAAGATCTCAACAAATTTTAAAGCGCCTTCTTTATTCAAATGATCAGCATTCATAAATAATGAATACTTATCATCAAACCTGTTGTCAAATGCATAATCATAATAAGGAACATTTTTCTTCTTTGCAATTTTATTCACCAATCGATTAAATTCCTCCAAAAAATCAGGTGCATTTTCTCTGATAATATCTGTATACTCACGTAAATAAGGCGTTGTTATAAGTATAGGTCTTGCGTGAAGCTCCCTACATAAATCTATCATGTCATATAAAGATTCTACACTCTCTTCATTTACAATTCTTTTTCCCTGATCATCTATCTTATTTGTAATCAAGTGTCTTTTATATGCTTCTGCAACATAGCGGTCCAAATCTATCTCATCTGCTGTACTTTCCCAATCCTCTATCGACGTATCTCCTTCTATGAGCGATGGCACTAATTGGTCATATTGGACAAGCACAGGAAAATACGATTCAAAAAAATCTGTTTTGTAATCGTACTCTTTGATATACTCCTTGGGCAAAAAATGATAATATCTTTTATTCTTTGATTGAAAGTCATCATATAAAGCCTCATCAATACCATATAAGGACATATACGATACTGTAATAAATATTATTGCGCCTTCACGAATATGGTCTTTATAATACTCAAGTATTCTATAATCATACTCCAACGTCTGACTGGGCAGCGCAAAATTAAAACAGGTGTACTTATCTTGGATATTATCATAATAATAATTATTTGCGCCATGACTGGAACCAAAATTACACAATTCAATATTATAAGGTACATTCTCGAACTTTTCATAGCTGGCATTGGATATCATATCGTGTTTTGTTTTTGTCTTTTTAAGATATATTGTATTGACTGTCACAACTGCAACACATAATATAAGGCAAAAAATCAAAAATTTTGTTAAAAATTTTTTCATATTTTCTAAAACTGAAAATATACAAATTCAGTTGCTACTCCCTTCTGAGAAAACAAAACTACTAATAAAGCAATGATTATGTAGCAGCTCCATCTCACTAAAATATTGCTTCTTCCCAACAATGCTATAACATCATATTTATACCAGACTATATCAATTAAAATTAAAATTCCTATAAGTAAACTCAAATAAATTAAAACCCATCTTGATATTCCGAGTGCATTGAATCCATTCACAAAATATGACACTGGATTCCAAATTCCAGCAAATAAATTTTTAAAAATATAAATTGCATCCGAGATGGATTGTGCTCTAAAAAAGACCCACGCCATATTACAAAACACAAATACCATAAGCCATGCCAAAAACTGTCCGATTTTTTTCTGTTTTATTTTTCTAATAGGAATATCAAAGGTATTTTCTAAAATCTGAGCGGCTCCATGAATGCCGCCCCAAACCACATAGGTCCAGTTCGCTCCATGCCAAATTCCACTTGCCAAAAAAGTTATCATCAGATTCAAACTATGCTTGAATTGAGAACAGCGGTTTCCGCCCAGCGAAATATATACATAATCTCTAAACCATGTTGATAATGAAATATGCCATCTCTTCCAAAATTCTCTGACAGACCTTGACAAATATGGTACATCAAAGTTCTTCATCAAATCAATTCCCAAAAGCTTTGCTGTTCCGATTGCAATGTCAGAATATCCTGAGAAGTCACAATATATTTGTATACTAAAAAGGAATATTACTACAACAAGTGAAAAACCTTTATAATCATTTAAATTGTCATACACTTGATCAACATAGCTCGCAATCGTATCTGCCACTACGATTTTCTTATAATATCCCCACAACATAAGTTTTAGTCCGTCTGATGCCTTCTCATATATGAATTTCTGTTCTCTCTGAATCTGTGGCAGCAAACTGTTTGTTCTCTCTATGGGTCCTGCTACTAATTGAGGAAAAAACGAAATAAATGTAGCATAATAGCCAAAATGTTTTTCTGCTTTCGTCTCACCTCTATACACATCTATTACATAACTCATTGTTTGAAAGGTATAAAAAGAAATTCCTACAGGGAGCAGCAAATCCAACGTAAACGGGCTCCACTGAATCGAAAATACTTTCAACAGCTCTCCTAAACTAACCAAACAAAAATTTAAATACTTGAATACAAAAAGTGTCCCTAGGCTAACAATAACCACACCGATAAGAAACAACCGTTTTGTCATTTGATTCATCGTATTCTCTATACCAATAGCCGCCAAATATGAAATGACCGTTGTTCCGAATATCAATATAATATATGTCGGATTCCAACTCATATAAAAATAATAGCTGGATATCAGCAAAAAGAACCACCTGTACTTATGCGGCATGAACCAATATAAAATAAATACAATCGGTAAAAAAATTGCAAAAGCAAATGAATTAAATAACACATTATTCTCCTCTTCACATTCCCGCACAGTATCGTTTTACTCTTTTTTAACGTCTTGTTCTGCACAAATCTCGCCCTGTTTTTCCTCTGCGCTGTGCACGATATCACTCATCATATACATTTCCCGAGCAAAGTATATCGGTCTGTTCTTGACTTCCATATAAATCCTTGCCATATACTCTCCGATCATGCCCAGTATGGTGATAATAACTCCGCCCAGAAACAACATCAGGATCATAATCGAGGCGTAGCCTGTCCTGGCAGATGAAACTCTTGACGCGCCGATAAAGACATAAATCGCAAAAAGAAAGGCCAAAAAAACAATGACCATTCCCAGATAGACGACTCCTCGAAGCGGTGTTGTCGCAAAGGCAAAAAAGCCGCTGACTGCGTATTTAAACAACCCCAAAATATTCCACTTTGTCGTTCCCGCCACACGCTCTACATTCTCGTACTCAATCCATTTATTTTTGAATCCTACCCATGCGTAGATTCCCTTTGTAAAACGCTCCTTTTCTGACATGGAGACAATGGCCTCCACCACACTGCGCTTCATCAAGCGGTAATCTGTACTTCCGGGTACAAGATCGATCACCGTGATATGATTAATCACATGGTAGAACGTTCTCGAGAGCAGGCTCCGAAATACTGGCTCCCCTTTTCTGGACACACGCCTAGCAGAAGCGCAGTCATAGCCCTCCTTCTCCAACGCGTCAAGCATCTCTATCAAGAGTTCGGGCGGATGCTGCAAATCCGCGTCCAACACGGCGACGTAGTCCCCTGTACTTCTGGCTAAACCGGCATAGAGCGCTGACTCTTTGCCAAAGTTTCGCGAGAGCGAAATGTACTGGACTGTACCCTGATTTGCTTCCAGCAGGACCTTCTTGATTTCATCCATCGTATGATCCCTGCTTCCATCATCGACGTACGTGATGACAAAACGCTTCTCTGGAATTTGCGCAAAGACTTCTTTTATTTTATTATAAAATAGTGCCACGCACTTTTCTTCATTGTAGCAGGGCACAATCAATTCAATCGTTTTCATAATTTTTTCCTATTTTTTACAATTACTAC